>QMNM01000237.1 GCA_003647765.1 Candidatus Cloacimonadota bacterium | reverse complement strand
CTAATCTGGACGCTAAATTAAGAGTGCAGATGCGCGCTGAAATTGTCAAATTACATAAAAAATTACAGACAACTATTATTTATGTTACTCACGATCAGGTTGAGGCAATGACTATGGCTGATAGAATTATTGTTATGAAAGATGGCATAATCCAGCAGAACAATAACCCATTAGAGGTTTATAATCATCCAACAAATAAGTTTGTAGCTGGCTTTATTGGTAGTCCTGCTATCAACCTTTTTGAAGGAAAAATTTATAAAGATGACAATGATCTAATTTTTGATGAAGGAAAATTCCGTATCAAACTTCCAGATAAATATAAAGATATATTAGCAACTTATATCAATAAAAATATTACAATGGGCATAAGGCCAGAGGACATTTACGACAAGAGATATTCAAGTGAAATTGATATAACTGAACCTAATAGAAAAGCAGAAATTTCAGCATTAGTAGAAGTCGTAGAGCCAATGGGAAATGAATTTATTGTTTATTTACATACTGGTAATACAGCTATTACAGCTCGGTTTGCTCCGAGACAGATGCCTGAACTGGACAAACATCTAAAAATTGTGTTTGATATGAACAAGGCACACTTTTTTGATAATGACACGGATAAATGTATCGTTTAATATTTAATAAACCCGACTCGGGTTCTTTGAACTCGAGTCGGGTTTATTAGGTTTCACTCTAATGTGCTTCAAGCCAATTTTTGCCTATGCCGATATCTACTTTTAGCGGCACTTCTGTTTGATATTTTTCAGGCAAAATATTTTCCATCTCTTCTTTTATCAGTTTGCTATATGCCTCAACCTTATCCTGTTTAATCTCAAATACAAGTTCATCATGGATTTGTATAATCATTTTAATATCCTGTTTATCCTTAATTTTGTTATGAATGTTAATCATAGCAATTTTCATAATATCAGCGGCTGTGCCTTGAATAGGGGTATTTATAGCAGTCCGTTCAGCAAAACTTCGCACTTGAAAATTTTTGCTATTGATTTCCGGAATATAGCGTCTACGACCAAACATTGTAGAAACATAACCTTTCTTTTTCACATTTTCTATCACAGTATCAAAAAATTCTTTTACTTTCGGAAATAGAGCAAAATAATTATCAATGAATTCTTGTGCTTCTTTGTAAGAAATTTTCAATTCATTAGAAACGCGATGCGCGCCCATTCCATAAAGCACACCAAAATTTATCACTTTTGCTCTTCGTCTATGGTCACTATTTATCTCTGATTCAGGAACGCCAAAAATGTAAGATGCGGTTCTCGTATGAATATCAATACCTTTGGCAAATGACTCTTTAAATTTTTCATCACCAGATAAAATCGCAGCTACTCTTAATTCAATCTGAGAATAATCAGCAGATAGTATCACATAATCACTATGCTGTGGTATAAAGCCCTTTCGTAACTCTTTGCCCAACTCTCTCCTAACAGGAATGTTTTGTAAATTAGGATCTGAACTGGATAATCTGCCTGTAGCAGTCACTGTTTGATTAAATGATGAATGAATACGATTTGTCTTTGGATTGACCAATTGCGGAAATACATCAATGTATGTAGATTTTAACTTTGTTAATTGCCGATACACGATCAAGTATTCTGCGATTTCATAGTCCTTTCGTAAATCCATTAACACACTAATATTAGTAGAATAGCCAGTTTTTGTTTTCTTTTTGGCAGGTATATTTAGCTTTTCAAAAAGAACCTTACTTAACTGCTGTGGCGAGTTGATATTAAACTTCTCTCCTGCAAGCTGATATATCTTTTCTGCTAATTCATCAATCTGGGTTGCAATTTTTCCAGAAAAATCATAAAAAAAATCTTTATCAATATACACGCCATTCCGTTCCATTTTTGCCAAAACCTTTATTAACGGCATTTCTATATTAAAAAACAATTCGTCTACTTTTCGTTCTATAATCTCTTTTGATAGAATCTGTTCTAGCTGAAGAGTAATATCAGCATCTTCACAGGCATACTTATAAGCTTGGTTAATATTAGCAATAGAAAAATCTGTATTCCCTTTACCCAATACATGTTCCAACATAATCATCTTATGATTTAGATATTTCATACTAAGATTATTCAGATTGTGATGATGCTCAGCTGGATTTATTACATAAGACGCAATCATTGTATCAAAATAAAGATTGTTAAGCTCAATGCCTTCATTCTGAAAAATAAAATAATCATATTTAATATTTTGTCCGATTAACTTTTTATGTGGATTTTCTAAAATGGGCTTTAACTTTTTCAGTGTATATATTTTGTCCAAATTGTTTCCAAAAGTGTGTCCAACAGGTATATAATAAGCAATATTTGGTTTTATAGCGAAAGAGCAACCAACTATTTTTGTGTCTATCATACTACATCCAGTAGTTTCTAAATCCAAAGCAAATTCATCACTCATCATCAATTCCTTTAATAAATTCTGGAATTTATCTTTATTATTGACTAATTGATAATTTTCTTTTTTCTGCTTTTCTACTTGCAAACTTCTTAATAGAGAGTTGAGTTCGTATTTAGTGAATACATCAATACTATTTTTAACATCAAGATGGTCAAATTGCATATCTTCAATGGACTGTATAGATAGCGGAACATCTTTTCTGAGAGTTACCAATTGTTTAGATAAAATCCCTTGCTCAGCAAATTCTTTTAAATTCTCACTCACTTGTTTCATATTTACTTTATCAGCATTCTCAATAGCATTTTCCAAACTATGATATTTTTCTATCAATTTAATTGCAGTTTTTTGACCTATTTTAGGTATACCTGGCACATTATCAGAACTATCGCCAATCATTGCTAATACATCCACGACTTTATCAGGAGTTGTGCCAAACTTTTCTTTTACTTGTTCCAAACGGATACTCTTTTCTTTATACGGATCAAAAAGAGAGACATTGTCATTAACAAGTTGATAAAAATCTTTATCTCCTGCGATAATGATAACTTCTCTATCTTTACCGAATCTTTCTATCAAAGTACAAATCAGGTCATCAGCTTCAAAGCCATTTTCTGCTAAGTAAGGAATTTTGGCTTTTTGCACAAATTCCATCACCATTGGCAATTGTTCAACAAGTTCTTCTGGCATTTTCTGCCGATTAGCTTTGTATTCCTTGTAAATTTTATGGCGGAATGTTGGTTTGCGTTTGTCAAAAGTAAGAGCGAAATATTTAGGATGAAATATATCAATGAGTTTAATCATCATTTTAGCAAATCCGAATAATGCACTCGTATTTTGTCCTTTGGAGTTTATCAATGGATGATTTATAAACGCAAAATAAGAGCGATAAATCAAAGCTGTAGCATCTACTAAATATAATTTGTCTTTCACAATTACTTCACCTTTCCTTTTTTTAGCCACAAAAAACACGAAAAATTATCAAACATCGGATTTATTTAGCCACAAAAAACACGAAAAATTATTTCTCTCTCTGTGTCCATACAATCTTTTTAATCTTTATAATCTTTCAATTTTTTTAATCTTTCAATCTTTCAATCTTTCAATCTTTCAATCTTTTTAATCTTTATAATTTT
>QMNM01000236.1 GCA_003647765.1 Candidatus Cloacimonadota bacterium | reverse complement strand
AATTGCCTTGTTTGTCAAAAGCACCTAATACTCCATTGGTTATAACATCTTCATTTAACATAACTTTTGCTATGACTACCATATTGTATTGTGTTCCTGAAATGACTTTCCAATTCATTATATTATCACTATTATAAGAAGTGGTTACAATACCTTTTTCTTCAGGATAGATTAGTTCGTCATCTGCGTTCATAAGTAATTTGTATCCAACCCCAGGTTCCATTTGGGTTAGATTGCCTACCCATACGCCATACCAAGTTGCTGATTGTGTCTGGTTCTTTATCTGGTTTGCATTATCTTGAATAGAAGCAAGAGCAGGTGTTATATCTATTGGCACTTGTGGATAATATCCTATCCAGTTCCAACCCTCATTTACAGATATGGAATTTGATACATCTATTGGAATTCCAGTCAACGAATAATCAGGTGCAGGTTCATTCATATTTACAAGATATCCTTCGCCATCTGTTATCTCTGTTAGATTGCCTACCCAGCTACCATACCAAGTCGCTGATTTCATCTGATTCTTTACTTGATATATCTTAGCAGGAGTACAAGAAGTTAATGAGTAAAATACATTATCCAGAGATGTATCATCAGGATGAACATTAAAGGATATCCAGTTCCAATCTTGATTTAAAGGAATTTCAATTGTATATTCATTTGTTGGAAGGTTGGGCAAACTTACTTTACTTCCCTGTAGAACCTCTTTTGTATTGGTATCCTGAACAAAAGCTACCAATTCACAGTTGTCCGCTACCCAATCTGCATTCAAAGTGAAGGATAAATTTACGACATTTGTAGTATCAGATGAGAAATCAAGAGGTGTGCCATATTGATTTGGAACCATCAATCTTTCTACATAATTCAATTCAGTCATGCCTTGCCAGTTATAATGAATCATGGATTCTGTCAGAGCCAGATGCAATACCATATTCGTGCTTGTAGTTTCTGCAACTTTATTTACTGTAACAGTAACATCATAGTCCAAACCAGAGTGTTCCCCTGTAATGCCTATTGTAAATGAGGAATTAATTGCCTTTCTTGTATTATACCGAGGCAAATAATATGGATACATACTTGAAGAATGGCTTCCTCCAACAACACTTAAAACCCCATCAAAGAATGCTGTTGGAAATCCAGTTATACCATAGTAATTAATTCTGCTTGACGCATATGAATTTGCAAATGGATCTCCATTATGATACTCTATAACAGCAACATCACAACCATTTGCTATTAAATCCTCTGCACCCATTGCTGCACCTGGACAATAATAACACCAGGTTCCAGTACCTATCTCTAAAACCACCATATCCCTTTCAACTTGTTCCGCAATCAATATTGATATTGCCAATAAAAGCACCACTGTTGTTAACATTATTTTTTTCATTTCTTCCTCCAATCATTTTATTGATAGGGCGTCTTATTGATAGACGTCCCAATTTATCAGCGTTTTTATTACCTTAGTGTCAGTACCACAGTACTCTTATATAAGTGCTGGGTTTACACCGTGGCAAAGTTTCATAATCAAAAAGTAGTTGTAAGTTCTAATCTAATTCCCTTGAATGTTGGATATTGCCTACAAATACCGTTCTTACAGATTTCTCCACCTTTTTCTTTGCCAGCAAAAAATCGCAACTCAGTATTTTCCAATATCTTGGCATAGATTTCTCCACCTAACCAGAGTGGTCGTTTCCATATATCATCCCAATTTTTATAACTATATTCAGCAACTAAAGACAAAGATATATTTTTATATCCAATATCTGTCTGCAAGAGTGGTTCATAATGACGGTACTCTTCCATAAAATCAACTTCCTCAATACATTGATATTCTGCTTTTACAAGAATAGATATTTCTCTTATGGAAAAATCAACGGATATAGAAGGGGTAAGTTCCTTCTTTCTGATCCCAGAATCTTTATCGTTTACATCCAAATGCGAATATTCAGTGGTTATAGAAAAATTCTCAAAGTCATGACGCATTTCTGCATAGAAATCCTTTAGACGACTTTTATTAGGAAGATTTCTATCCCATGCTTCTGCATAATTCACAATAAACTCATTTGAAAAATTTGGAACGAAACGAAGTTCTCCCATAATACCTTCTTCATCTTTTCCAGGAGCAATATACTTATGTAATGGTTCATTGCTGTGATTAACTGTTGGCAGGTCATTCATCCGAAAGTCAAAATTCTTATATCGTTTATATGCAGAGCTAATTGTAAATTTGCCAATATAAGTATTCAGATAAGAATAGACAGCAGTTCCATCCTGGGAAGGCTCATAAATAAGTTTGTATTTTTTTGAAGTAGCATATTCTGAAGTAATATCCATCCATTTTAGATTGCACAATGCCCTTATACCCAGAATCTCTTGTTGAATATGCTTCTCTTCCATCGCAAACTGCGGAAAGATTCTACTAGAAGTAAAACTAGCTCCCAGTTTTATAAATTTAGTTATATTCGTTTCAATATCTATTCCTGATACGATATCATACTCATCATGCTCAACTCCAAAGAAATCCATATAATTATACTCGCTGGGAAGAGCTCCGTAAAGAGCTTTTAGATTCCAGTTTTTTGGGGAAAATTTTACTAACCCACCTTCCAATCTGGTGTCAATATCAAATTCCTCATCTCTATATACTCGTAAGACAATACCTGTTCCAAATGCTTCTTCAAAAGTCCCAGCAAGAGCGGAAAAATTATCTGTTTTATAAGAAAGGAATCGCTCATCCCATTTATAGGAAATATTATCAGATTTGAGCTTATCAATTGAATTGAATTTGTCATACTTTGGCAATTCTGCAATAAACTTCATACCAAATGAGAAATCATTATAATCCAGTCGGAAACTAAATCCATCATAGAAGAAATTATTCAAAGAATCTTTTACAATTTTGTGAGCATATTGTGCTTCATTTAGTCCAGAAATCCTAAGATTATCACTTGCAAACAAATTCAAACAGATTATTACTAAAAAGGATAATACTATTCCAATTTTTTTCATTCTTTTCCGCCTTTATCAATGCCATAATTTTTTTTATCTTTCTCGGTCTTTTCATCTTTACTGTGTAGAAGATTCAACAACATTTCTTCCAGATGTTTTTCGTCCCCTCTTTTGTAGCCAGTATGGTCATAAACAATCTTACCATCTTTATTGACTATAAAAGTTCTGGGGATAACAGTAACATTAAACAGTTTCTGAACTTCGCTATTTGGGTCAAATAAGGTAAGAAATGAGAATTTCTGGGATTTGATGATACCTCTTGCTCTTGCAATGGAACGCGGTCCATCAATAGAAATACAAACAGCGGTTATTAAAGTATCATATTTGGTTTGTAAATTATCTAAAGATGGCAATTCTTTCATACAGGGTTTGCACCAGGTTGCCCAAAAATCAAGGATTATAGGCACCTTGCCAAGAAGTGCAGAAAATTTTACCTGGTCGCCATTAATGTCTTCCAGTATAAAGTCCGGTACTTTTTCTGCTGCATAAACATTAATACACAAAAGTATCAATAATGCAATGAATATTAAATTGGATTTCATCTTTCCTCCTTAATT
>QMNM01000235.1 GCA_003647765.1 Candidatus Cloacimonadota bacterium | reverse complement strand
TTTCAGGAACACAATACAATATGGTAGTCATAGCAAAAGTTATGTTAAATGAAGATGTTATAACCAATGGAGTATTAGGTGCTTTTGACAAACAAGGCAATTGCCGTTCTGTTGGAAAATTAGAAGATGGTTTTTGGTATCTTACTATTGTTGGAAATACTGAAAATGAGGAGATTAGTTTTGAACTGTATGATGAAGTAACTGGAAAGATATATAATAGCAATGAAACAGTTATTTTCATTGATAACACTACAATTGGCACTCCTGATAATCCTATGTCTATTACAATGACAGGTGGAGTTAATAGTAATCTTCCTACTGCTTACAAATTAGAGCAGAATTATCCAAACCCATTCAATCCATGTACAACAGTATCCTTTGACTTACCTCATAATGCAACTGTAAACCTTACTGTCTATAACATCAAAGGACAGGAAGTAATGAGTGTAGAAAAGGACATTACAGCTGGTTATAAGAAGACTATCAATCTTGATATGAGCAAATGTGCAAGTGGAATCTATTTCTATAGACTTTCTGCAAAGGATTATACTGATACCAAGAAGATGATTCTGATGAAGTAAAATATAGACGCCCGAGGGAGTTATTCTCCCTGGGCACTTTTTCCCATTTTTTATTAGCAGGGCTTCTATCAAATTAGATATGAGTAGTTATGACAATAATCAAAGCAATAATTTTAGGTATTATTCAGGGCTTGACAGAATTTCTACCAGTAAGCAGCTCCGGCCATTTAGTAATATTTCAGAATTTACTTAACTTTCAAGAACCGGGAATAGTTTTTGAAGTAATTGTTCATCTCGGCACAATGTTGGCAGTAGTCATCTATTTTAGAAAAGATATTGGAAATTTAATTAGTAGCATCTTTATATGGAATCAAGACCGCTCTGATAACATTAGATTTTATCAACATTTACTGTTTTATCTTTTATTAGCAACCATTGTAACAGCAATTTTAGGATTCGCATTCAAAAATATTTTGGAGTCGTTTTTTGAAAATATTCTTTTAGTAGGTTTTATGCTGATAATAACAGGACTTCTGCTTTTTATTTCTGACAAAATTGTAGAGAAAGGTAAAGATATAACAATTTTTCGCGCATTATTGATTGGTTTCATACAGTTTATAGCAATAATACCCGGCATCTCTCGTTCTGGGTCAACAATTTCAGTTGGAATTTTTAGTGGGCTAAATAGAGATTTATCAGCACGATTTTCATTTTTGCTCTCTATCCCAGCAATTTTTGGAGCTGGAATTTTAGAATTGAAAGATATTCCTCAACAAACATTATCTCAATCATCACTTATACCATACTTGGTCAGTGGATTAAGTGCAATGGTTGTAGGTTATCTATCTATATCAATTTTTCTAAAACTAATCAGACAAGCAAAGCTATTTTACTTTTCTGTGTATTGCTGGATAATTGCTGTATTTACAATTGCCTATGTTATAATATTGTAATCGTGGAGTAAATTTATGAACAATATTTTAATCACTGGTTACCCAGGTGTAGGCAAAACAACTTTAATCAATAAAATAAAAGAAAAATTAAGCTGTAAAAGTGATGGCTTTTATACTCACGAAAAAAGAGAAAAAGGGAGACGAACTGGTTTTTATATTACGGACTTTTGCGGTAATCAGATGGTAATGGCAGATGTTAATTTAGAAACTCAATACAGAGTTAGCAAATATGGAGTAAATATAGATGCTTTTGAAAAAATTGGGGTTAATGCTTTAGAAAGAGGTCTAAAACATGCGGATATAATTATTATTGATGAAATCGGTAAAATGGAAATGTTTAGTAAGAAATTCTGTAGTGTACTTATGAAAGTATTAGATTCAGAAAAGCCGGTACTAGCTACAATAAAGAAGCGGGATTGTAAATTAACTGCACAAATTAAGGCAAGGCATGATGTCAAGATATACGAAATAACAGTTGATAATCGTTATGAAATGCTCAGGACAATTTTGGGACAAATTGAAAAAATATAGTATTACTTAATTAATTACAAAAACACCATTACAAATGGTGTTAGGACATCAATTTTTACTATGTATACATAGTGATTAATACAGTGCTTAGACAATTTTTCACAGATTTCATGAAACTTCAACACACTGTCTAATGTGGTAACTTTGTGATTAATATTTTAAACAAAAAAAATGGTGCCGAGACGCGGATTTGAACCACGGACACAAGGCTTTTCAGGCCTCTGCTCTACCTACTGAGCTATCCCGGCACTTTATTTTCATAAAGCATACCAAAAACTATTATACTCAAATTTGTAGTCAAATTTAAAATATATACTCATTATCAATATTGTAAAACTAAATCTTCCTAAACCAATTACTAGTCAAGTCAATAATTGCTGTTTCTGAGCGAACAATAATTGGTGTACAAGGCATATCTTCTATAAAATATCGGCCATACTTCTTTCTTATAATCCTGTTATCTAAAACAATCACAATGCCAGTGTCAGTTTTATTACGAATCAATCTACCAAAGCCCTGTTTAAAATGCAGAATAGCCATTGGCAATGAATAATGCATAAATGAATTTTTACCCTCTTTCTCTAATTTCTCATGATATGCTTCAACAGTAGGTTCAGAAGGCACCATAAATGGCAACTTATACAAAATTAGCATTTCCAATGCCTCACCTTTGACATCTACACCTTCCCAAAAACTACGCGTGCCAAATAATACTGAACTTTTATTCTCTCTAAATACCTCTAACATACTGGTTCTACTGCCACTTCTACCTTGTGCTAAAAGCATAACATCCTTTTGTAAAAATTTTTCATTTAACGCATCATAACAGTCATTTAAATTTTTATAAGAAGTAAATAGAACTAAAGTTCCTTTACTATGCTGTTCTAATATTTTATCTAATAATCTTGCGGCTTGAGCAGAGAAATGAGGATCTTTAGGGGACACAATAAAATTAGGTAGTAAGACCTTTACCTGTTCTTGATAATTAAAAGGCGATTTTGCTACAAACTCTAATATCTTATCATGTTCGTCAGAACTGGATTTACTAGATAATAAATTCAGTCCAAGCAATGTCTTGAAAAAATTAAACTTACCGCGAATTGCAATTGTTGCAGATGTCAGTATTGCCGTATCTAAATGCTCAAATAGATATTTATTCAATAATTCCTTTATCTCAATTGGAGCAGAATGTAATACTGAATGAGGAAATTTATTCTCATTATACTCTGAATCTGTGGTCTCAATCCAATATACAATATTCTCAAAATCTGGCTCTAAAATGCATTGTAATTTGGTCTTTAATTCCTCTAAATCCTTCCTCACACCATCAACATCAGACAAGATCTGATCGTAATTTTGTATTATATCCGAACTAATATTCATAAGTTCATTATAGATAATAGAAAATTTGCTGTACAACAAAGCCAAAATATCATTTATGTCAGTAAAATAATCCTTTAACTGATTTAGATATGCTATATTTTTATAACGAAGTTTGCCGTAATTTCCTTTTGTGCAGACAATTTTATTTATTTTTTTGAATAGCTCGGTTGCAGATGATTCTAATGATTTAATT
>QMNM01000234.1 GCA_003647765.1 Candidatus Cloacimonadota bacterium | reverse complement strand
TTTTGCTTCATTTTGTAAAACATTAATAAAAATTTTCTTTATATCCATAATCACATTTAATAAATGAATTTATTAGTTGATTCTAATTAAGCAATGAATTCGCTCTAAAAACCACTGAAGTGGTTAAAATTAGGTTTTTTACATTTTACCCACAGTTAAAACTGTGGGCTAATTCTATGAAAGATGATGAAGTGAAGCCCACAACTTCAGTTGTGGGTAAGAGAATACAATAAGCCCATTTTAACCATTTTAATGGTTTTTATAGTGGATTCAGTAATTCAATTTATAATAGCACTTTACTGCTAAATTCAAGGAAACTAATATTTGATAGCTTATCAAACTCAACCTTATCATCACTATATTTTTCTTTAATTTGATTGACTTCATTTATATTATCAAGAAATAAATCTACTAATTTTGGGTCAAAAGATTTTCCTTTTTCATCGTGTAATATAGAAAGGATTTTTTCTTCTGAATAAGCTTCTTTATAACACCGTTTAGAAGAATAAGCATCATAGTCATCGGATAATTTGGCAATTCTACCTATAATAGGTATATTTTCTCCTTTTAGCCCTTGTGGATAACCTGTGCCATCATATTTTTCGTGATGAGTATAGGCGATTATTCTGGCTTGTTCAAGAAGATCTAATCCAGTATCGCTTAAAATCTTCTCTCCTATTAAGCAATGCTGTTTCATAATTTCTTCTTCCTTATGATTATGTTTATCCGGTTTCTCTAAAATAGCATCAGGTATGCCTAATTTACCAATATCATGAAGCCGACTAGCCAATAAGATTTCATTAACTTTTTTATCTGACCAAGCTAATTTTTGAGCTATTAAAGCACAATAATGACTCATCCGTATAATATGATTGGTTGTCTCCTTGTTCCTATATTCAGCAACTATTCCAAGCCGATAAATTGTATTTAAATTCGCCCGATATATCTTAACATTGAGATTTCTATTTTCAATTTCAGCAGCGGACTGAGAAGCTAGATAAGAAATAATTTTCTCGTCTTCTTTTGTAAATGAAACGACTTTACCTGATTTATTAGCATTTAATAACTGAATTACACCAATAACTTCTTTTTTCTGGTTTATCATTGGCATTACTAACATTGACTTCGTAGTATAGCCATAATTTTCGTCCCAGTAAGTATTGAATTTATATGGAGAATTTTTACGGATTTTACGTACATCTTTGATATTAAGCATTTTACCAGTATAAGCTACATAACCAGCAATGCTTTCTTTACTAATTGGGATCTTTACATTTTCAAATATTTTTTTTGCATACTCTTTGCCAAATCTATCAATAAATGTCTGACATTGATTTAATTTGAATGAAATTTTATCACCATCAACTAAATAAATTGTGCCACCATCAGCATTTGTAAAGCTTCTTGCCTCTGACAATACCTTTTCCAAGAACGTCTCTAAATCCTCAGAATGTAATAACAACATCCCAATATTTAATAAGTTATCAAATTTCTTGCTGAATAAGTCCTTCATAACTTTAACTCCTAATAAATATTAGTCGCCAAAAACAGATTATCACAAATTTTGGCAATAATATTAAATTTATATAAAGGTATAATTCAACTCAATGTAGAAAATATCTCAATTATAGTGTCAAATAAAATCGGCTTTCCTTGTCAGAATAGGATTTTTTAATGCTGTGATAATGATTGGAATATCGTTAATTTTTCAAATTGTGTAATTGATGTGGACCTTTATAAGGATTGTCTTGTGATGAAAATAATGGTGGGCGATGACGGACTCGAACCGCCGACCCCTTGCTTGTAAGGCAAGTGCTCTAACCAACTGAGCTAATCGCCCACAATATTTAAGAGACAAAATCTATTTTCGCTATTTCGCGTGTCAATCTTTTTCCTTGAAATTATAATAATGAGACAAAAGATACTGTTTAGCCACGAAGAACACGAAAAAATATCAGACATCGGATCTCTTTAGCCACAAATTCACAAAAGATTATTTCTCTCTCTGTGTTCTTTCAATCTTTTCAATCTTTCAATCTTCTCTGTGCTCTCTGTGTCTTTGTGGTAATATAGTAAAATTTGACAGAAATGATACTGTGGCAACTTGAATAAGATAAAACGACTTGTCTTAGTAAAACTGAGGATTAAATTTTAATATAAATCCAGTTAGTCCTGTAATGCAAGAGAAGTTATGTTTAATTTTTAGATATTTAAGTGAGGCAATTGATGATAAGAGATAATGTTATAAAAATATTGGATGAGTTGCCAGCTAATGTAAAATTAGTAGCTGCTGTTAAAACAAGAAATGTTGATGAAATATTAGAGGCAATATCTGGTGGAGTTAATATTATTGGAGAGAATTATATACAAGAAGCACAAGAAGTATATGAGAAAATCGGCAATAAAGTTAATTGGCATTTTATTGGTCATTTACAGAGGAATAAGGTAAAATTTGCTGTCAAAATATTTGATATGATAGAGACAGTAGATTCGTTGCGACTTGCCCAGGAAATTGATAAACAATGCCAAAAGATTAGCAAAGTAATGCCCATCTTGATTGAAATAAATAGCGGTGAAGAACCTCAAAAATCTGGAGTCATCCCTTGTGAAGCAGTGGCACTTGTCAAAGAGATTGCCAAGATGTCTAATATAAAAGTAATGGGATTGATGACAATGGGACCAATGTTCGGAAATCCAGAAGATAGCAGACCTTATTTTAGAAAAACAAAACAAATATATGAAAATATAAAATCACTAAATATACCCAATGTACAGATGAAATATTTATCAATGGGAATGACGCATTCTTATAAAATAGCAATAGAACAAGGAGCAAATATAGTCAGAATCGGAACAAAAATATTTGGCAAAAGAATATAATTTTGCTAACGAACTCTACTATAATTATCAATGATTATTCTGCATATATTGTCCTGCCATAATCTAATCTGCCAAGTTGGTAATAAATAATCTTCCATCATAATAGAAAAACTCTTTACTCCATCATCAGTAAAAGCATATCCAGATAAACTACAAATACCAGTCATCGCACCAGTTTTAGCACGAATTCTATATTTTCTATCTTTTAATCTACGAGATATAGTGCCGTCAAACCCAGAAATTGGTAATAAACTCATAAATTCTGGGCGAATGCTAATATCTTGATATGCTTTATTCAAAATCGTTACAATCTCTGTTGGAGAAATCAAATTATAACGAGATAATCCAGAGCCATCAACCATACGCAATTTATAGTCATGCAAAATGGAATCCGAAAAAGTATCTAAAAATTTCACTACTGATTTACCACTATCAATTTCAGCTGCAATAGTACGAATTATCATCTCAGAATAAAAATTATCCGAATACTTCATAGCGTCTTTAAGAATATGAAACAGATCATCAGAATAATATCTATACAAAACTTTCGCAGATTTTGGAACTTTATCAACTATTACTTTTCCAGATAATTTTATTCCATTATTTTTAAGAAAATATGCAAAGGTTTTGCCAGTATGTAATGTTGGGTTAGAAATGTTAATTTTTTTTGTAATTGCTGGATTATCTTTTTTAATATATCCGGATAC
>QMNM01000233.1 GCA_003647765.1 Candidatus Cloacimonadota bacterium | reverse complement strand
TCTTTTGGAAACTCATTTCATAATAGAATTATTTTTCAATGTGCCTATAGCTCAGTTGGTAGAGCTCCCGGCTCATAACCGGGCGGTCAGAGGTTCGAACCCCCTTGGGCCCACCATTCTTTCTTAGCTGATTTATATTTGTAATAATTCTCTAATAAATACTATAAACTTCATAATTAACCGCATTACTTACAATCTGTATGCATTAACATTTCACAATTCTAAAAGAAAGGATTGAATAGCAAAAATAGTAAATTAGATAAGATTACATATGTGTTGCAGATATGAATAAAGAAAAATTGATTTTACAATTAAAAGAAATTGATGCTATAAAATTTGGCAGTTTTATCCTTAAAAGTGGCATTATTTCACCATTTTATATTGATTTGAGAGATATTGTATCTTATCCTTTGCTCTTAGATGCAATAACTGATATGTTAATTGAGAATGTCCAGGATAAAGAATTTGATATTATTACAGGTATTCCTTACACAGCTTTGCCTATTGCTGCTCTTGTTGCATACAAGCTTAATAAACCACTGATTTACACAAGAAAAGAAGAAAAAGTATATGGCATTGGCAAAAAAGTTATAGGAAATTTCAAAAAAGGAGTAAAATGCCTTGTAATTGATGATGTAATCACAACTGGCGAAAGTAAAATTGAAATTGCACAGTCATTAGAAAAAGAAGGAATTATTATAACAGATTTTGTTGTGATAGTGGATAGAAGTGCAAATGGTGAAAAATTCCTGAAAGAAAAGGGCTATCAATTGCATAGCTTGATTACAATTCAAAATATTATTACTACTTTAACAGAACATAACTTGATTTCAAAATATAAGCAAAAGGAAGTTGAAGTATTCATCCAAAATAAGCAAAAAGAAGCGAAAGTTGGTTTTTTGCAGCAAGCTGATTTTTCCCATAATCCACTTACGAAAAAATTGTATAATTTAATGAAGGAAAAGGAATCCAATCTCATTTTATCGCTTGACATAGAAAACCAGGAAGATTTTTTCTCAATATTGGATAAAGTAGGTAATGAAATTGTAATGCTCAAGACACATATTGATATTATTAAGTGCTTTAATTATGACTTCATAAAAAAGTTGACCGAGTACTCACTAAAATATGATTTTTTACTTTTTGAAGATAGAAAATTTGCAGATATTGGCAATACAGTTAGAATGCAATATAGAAGCGGGATTTACAAAATTTGTGATTGGGCTGAGTTTGTAACTGTTCATCTGATTGCAGGTGCATCCATTTTGAAAGGTCTATTTGATGGCATAAGTAACAGAAGCTCATTTTTACTTGCAAGTATGTCAACGAAAGGGAATTTGATAAATGATGCTTATACGCGAAAAGTCATTGAAATAGGAAAGGATCACAAGGAAGTTGTTTCTGGCTTTATTGGTTTTGGACAAAATGAAGATGAGGTCAGGAAACTGAAAAGAAAGATACCATCCGGCTTTCTACTACTAATGCCTGGTGTTAAACTTGAAAAAGGTTCAGATGCACTTGGACAAACTTATATTAGTGTAAAATCAGCAGTAAGAGCTGGTGCTGATTGTATAATTGTTGGAAGAGGAATTTATCAGCAGAGAGACACCAAAGAAATGGCGAAATTATACAGAGACACGGCATGGAATGAATATGTTAGCATACAGAGAAATGCTTATTAATTTGACAGAGTATATCAGAAATTTTCGCAGGAGTGAGTAAATGAAGCATTTAATTTCTATGCGTGATTTATCCAAGAATGATATTTTACATTTCATTGAAACTGCTGAACTAATTGAGAAAGGGAAGATGAAGCCCAATCTTAAAGGCAAACTAGCTGCTCTATTATTTTTTGAACCATCTACACGCACCCGTTTCTCTTTTGAATCTGCAATGAAAAGACTTGGTGGCGAAACTCTAACTATGTCAGGAACAGGTACAACTTCCGCTAAAAAAGGTGAGTCGTTTGCTGATACAATAAAGACAATAAGTCAATATGCAGATATTTTAGTAATTCGGTCTGTTTTGGAAGGAGCATCAAGATATGCTTCTGAGATTGTATCAATTCCAGTTGTAAATGCAGGTGATGGAGCAAATCAACATCCAACACAGGCATTGTTAGACCTATATTCAATCGTAAAAACACAAGGAACTCTGGAAAATATAACAATTGCAATCATAGGAGATTTGAAATTTGGTAGGACAGTACATTCACTTGTTTATGGACTGTCTTATTTTTCACCAAGATTTTATTTTATTTCTCCTTTACATTTGAGTCTGCCAGAGCATATCAAAAATGAATTGCATTCTAAAAATATCATATTTGAAGAGGGACGAGAGATTGATAATTTAGTTAATAAATTAGATATTATGTATGTTACAAGAATACAGAAGGAACGATTTGCAGATCCAGAAGAATATGAGAAATTAAAGGGCTCCTATCAGATAACAAGCAATATACTTAATAATGTAAAGGGGAATTTCAAAATACTACATCCATTGCCAAGAGTAAATGAAATTACAACAGAAGTTGATAATACACCTTATGCTTATTATTTTGAACAGGCAAAAAATGGCTTATATATGAGGCAGTCCATTATTTCAATGCTTTTGTTAACTTAGCTAGTTACTGTTGTTAAGTTAAGGATTTTTGTGCATCTTTCATAGAGAGTCAAAAGCAGGTTACACTTTTTTCATTTATCTCTTGTAAAGTCGCAAAGAGAAAATTTTGCCACAAAGACACAAAATCACAGAAAATCATTTCTGGATTTGTGGACTCTCACCATCTGTTAATTTTTGTATGTTTTCGTATAATTTTGTGGCTAATAGAAGAAAATTATGAAAAAAATGACATTATTAAAAGAAACAGCAATAATAGCTGTTTTTTTATTATTATTCTCTTTTTGTTTTGCAGATTCATATAATATTAAGTTTTCAGCAGAGAGAACAGCTCTGTCTATAACAGAAAATAGCTATACGAACTTGAAATTAACCAATACTCTTGCTGGAGCAAAACTAATTGAAATAAATACAAAGAATGGTGTCTTTAACGAGATTGTTATTCCTGAATACGGTAAGAATTACAACATAGGAAAGCCGCAATTGCCTGTATTACGAAGACTTATTGAAATCCCAATTGATGCTCAAATAGAAGTAAACATAATTGATTATCAAGTTGACGAATATCAGCTAAATAAATTCAGTGCAAAATATGCTTTGTTCCCTGTTCAGCCATCACTTCCTAAGAACATTGACCAAAAGGAGATTCTTTTCCAATATGATAAAAATGCCTATCAGAAAAATCTATATTATGGAGAGGAATTGGTATCAGTAGAGAAAATAGGCATTATGCGTGGAATTTCACTTGGTCGTATATCAATTGCTCCTGTGCAATATAATCCTGTTAGAAATACAATCAAAGTGTTCAATAATATCAAAATTGAAATTCTTTTCCATTCTGGAAATATAGCCAAAACTATAGCAATGAAGAAAAATAAATATTCACCATTCTTTGATGTTATTACTAACAATATTATTAACTATAAGCAAGAGATGTCCAAAGACCAACTTACAAAATATCCAGTTAAATATGTAATTGTG
>QMNM01000232.1 GCA_003647765.1 Candidatus Cloacimonadota bacterium | reverse complement strand
TAATCATAGTGTATATCTCTGGACAATGATAACATTTTTTCATAATACTTCTCAGCCGTTCTAAATTGATTTAATCTTTTATAAACTTCAGCTAAATAATAGTAATTCTCAATAATTCTCGGAACATCTCCCAATTCTAATTTAATATGTATAGATTGTTTCAGATAATCTATTGCCTTGTGATATTTTTTTTGATAATAATAGATAAGTCCTATATTACTCAACGCAGTACTAGTTCCTGACTTATCGCTCAGTTCTTTACATAATGCCAGCTTTTTCTGATGCTGTTTCATTGCTTGTGGGAATTGTCTAAGTCGCTGATAAATCAATCCGATATTGCCAATTACTTTACTTATCTCAATTTTATTATCTAATTTTCTGTTCAAACTAAGAGCTTTTTTATAATGAATCATTGCTTTATCAAAATTATCTTGGGACATATAAAGCAATCCGATATTATTATGCACCTTTGCCAAACGAGATTTATCATTAAGCTCTATGCATATAGACAAGTCCTTTTTGTAATATTTCATAGCTATATCATATTTTCTCAACTTCCAATATAATACACCTAAATTCCCAACTGCACTACTTATACCTTTCTTATCATTATTTAAATTAAACAAATCCACTGCCTCTTTAAGATAATTTATGGAAGAGGAATAATCACCTCTATTCATCAAGATACCAGCAAGTTTTCGCTTTCCTTCTGCAACTAACGAATGTGCAGATATTTCTTCTGCTTGAATAATAGCGCGTTGAAATGTCTGTTCAGAACCAGACCAATCTCCAATAAGTGTTTGCACCTCACCTTTTTCTAAAAGAATCCTAGTAATCTTTTTTTTATCATCTAAAAGAGCTAATAATCTATCATATAGATTTAATGCTTCTTTATTACGATATTCTCGCTTAGCGAGCTTACCAGCAATCTCTAAATAGTAAATGGCTTTATCTGTAACCTCTGCTTTTTCATAATGATAAGCAAGATTATCAGCGTATGACTCTATATTATCACCATAAATTCCTTCCATAATATCAGCTGCTCGTTTATGAATCTCTCTTACTCTTGATTTTAACTGCATCTGATAAGCAATATCTCTCAAAAGAGCATGCCGAAAATAAATTACATCAGTAAATTGTGACCATAAAGATTTGTTAATACCTTCTTCTATATAAGAATGTATGTTATTATCATTCATCATACCTAATAATATACTTATTTTGAATTCTTGACCCAAAACAGATGCAGTGAATAAGACATTCTTGAGATTCTCGGATAATCTGTCAATACGAGCAATAAGTATGGAATTGATTGACTGTGGTATCTCAAAATCCTTTTTTGCAATTCGCCATTTATTATCTTCTTTCCTGATAATCTCATTTTCCCTTAGATGAGTCCCTAATTGTTCAATATAAAACGGATTGCCTTGTGTCTTTTCATAGAATAATTCTAATACCTCAGTGTCTATCTTTTCCTTACCAATTGTCTGATGTGCAATATCTTTAATCTGTGTTGGATTAAACTTCTTTAGGTGTATCTCATCCTTAGGAAAGGAGTCATCAAAATGATCATAGGATATTGTGCTTCCATCATCTCTATAACGAAAGTTAGCCAAAATAAGCACTGGGAACTCAGCAATATTTCTAGAAAAAATCTGTAAGAATTGCTTGGTGCCATCATCAAGAAATTGAGCATCCTCTAATGCAATTATTATAGGATGAAAAAGAGATAATATTTTAATAAAATTCTTTAATGCAAAAAGTGTACTATTAAACCTTCCTTTAGCATCCAACTGTTCATAAAGTGAGCCCTTCCAATACAATTTTACTACTGAACCTAATATTGAATAAGTGCGAATCAATTCCTCTCTTAAATCCTGATACAACTGAATCTTATGAGAGTCCTTTGACACTTTTTCTAATTTAATTAAATTATTTACTAACCATTGGAATTTCTTATCAAAGTTTTTCTTATTTATTTTTTCTGATGAATGAACTGATTGTGAAAAGTAATTATTTAAAGCATATTCAAATGGATTTAGACTTCGTCTGATAATTTTTTCACAAGGAGCAGTAAGCCAGAAAAAATCTATCCTTTTTCTATATAGTAATTGTCGGAATTCATAAAGCAATCTTGTCTTGCCCATACCTGGCTGACTATGAATATAGACAATACCAGCATTCTTATGCTCTTTTAATATCATTGCTTTTTGATATAGTTTTTCCAACTCGTTTTCCCTGTTTATAAATTTTCCAGTGTAAAAAATTTTATGTTTATATTCTTTTTTATATTCTATTGAAAAAATTGAAATTTTTTCCTTTTTCCCCTTGAATTCTCTCGGTTCAAGAGCATTGCAATAGTAATAACTTTCTATGTTCTTCTTGGTATTTTCATCGCACAGGATTTGTCCCCAATCAGCAGAAATTGCCATTAGTGCAGAAATGTTAACTATATCGCCAATTGCTGTATATTCCCATCTTTTATCTCCTCCGATAATTCCAGCATAGGCAGTGCCAGAAGTAATACCAAAACGAATAGGATATTCCTCTTGCTGGCTTCTGATTTCTGGCTCCTTTTGTGTTTTTTTGTGTAATTTTGTGGCTAATTCATAGTTAATAAAAGATTGGTTCAATTCATACACAAAGTCAACTGACCTCTGTATATCATTTTCAAAAGATTTCGGCGCTCCAAATAATACTAAAATAATGCTTTCCTTATCACCAAAATCAATCTTATTAAAATATCCACCATAAGAAGAAAGAATACTTCTGACCTTACTAAAAAAATAATTTATCTCATTATAATTATTCGCTTTATTAAAAGAGATAAATACAGATACAACATTTCTAAATTCACCAATTCTATTGAAATTAACCACAGTTGGCGGAAAGAACTTAAATAGAGTTTCATCATCAATTGTTAGAGGTTCTTCACAAAAATTTTGTTTAATAATGGATTTTTGTGATAATGATTGATATGCTATGTCTTTTAGATAAAATAGTGGTTTGTTCTCTGAACTAATAATATCTTGATTATCTTTGATATGTTGATATAAATTGTCATCAAAGAGGATTTGGTTAGCAAAGGCATTATTTTCACATTTAACAGCATTAGTAATTGGCTTGCCTTTGAAGTAAAAATTCATTTTCCCGTTAGAGCGAAGAATGCCCCAGTTAATTGTTCCATAAGATAGTCCAATATCAATAGCAAACTCAAACCTGCCGAATTTTGTATCCTGAATTCTATTTTCCAGTACAAATTCCTGAATTTTTTTTGCAGATGATAATGCCCAAAAACAGGACTCTGATATATTATTATATCTATCTATAAAAATAGCAGTAAAAGCATCGCCTGCAAAAGTAGCTACAAATCCATTATTATGATATATTTGCTTTATAAGTGGACTAAAAATTTTGTTCAGCATCTCTGAAAGGATTTCTACACCTTCTTTTTTATACGCAAGAAGGGACTCTGTTAATTTTGTGAATCCAGTAACATCTGCAAACAATACTGCTCCGGTTATTTGTCCGTAGTATTCTTTATCTTGTAATTTTTTTATGATAAAATCAGGTATTATATTTTTTGAGTTCATATTTTCTTTTA
>QMNM01000231.1 GCA_003647765.1 Candidatus Cloacimonadota bacterium | reverse complement strand
TTCTCGTTTAATGTGTTTAAGTTCATATATCTCTCCTTATTTCTTTTATTTATGTGTCTTAGAAGAGATATATAGATTAATGGTGTGCATGTTCTAATTCATACTCAGCTTGGAAAGTATCATTTTTCTTTGTGATATACCATAGAAGAACTACAGCATTTACAACGGTTGATAAAACAATATTACCAATGATCACTGCTCTGATTAGTTCCGCATTTGCTATGTCTGCTGGAAGCATTGTCATGAATACCACTGATAAACCACCTTGGAAACCAGCGAATGTTAATACAACCCACCAATGAAACGGTATGCTAATCATTCTTTCAACTCTGTTAGAAATCCAAGCAAATGCACCAAACATAATACCTCTGATTAGTGTAGAGAATATAACCATTAGCACGATTGGAAACCAATATTTAACGATGATGTCCCAGTCCTCAGAGATAATACCACCAAGGTAAATCATAAGTAGTGTGTTAAGGATAAGTGCCATAAACTGTATTTGACCTTTGATAGTGTTGTGGTCATCGTCAGAACTAATATTTCTATGAAGTCTACTCATAGCTCTATGAATGGCTGTCTTAGAATAAACTTTCTCATTCATACCAGCATTCTCTAAATACATCTTATCTTTTTCAATGATAGAAGCATTCTTAATTCTGATTTTGTTCGTCATAATTAACAGATACATAATCGTAACAATTACAACTGCGATACCACTAACATGGAAGTGTGAATGAGTTCCAAATAAGAAGTTAGGAATAACATATAGGTTCTCAGCAATTAAGAATGTTAAACCAGCAGTCATTAACCAAGCAGATAAATCCCAAGTGTTATTTCTCTTCACACCCATCATTATAAGACCGATATAAGCCATTATTACACCTAAGACAAGGATTACTATTAAAGCCATAATACTATTGATTGTGAAGCCCATAGGAGTGAATTCAAGCACCATTAATGGTATAGCAAACTCAACAGCTAACAATATTGCGATTGCGTCGTTGCCCAGTGATTCGCCTTCGGCGATAAACTTTAGACCATGTGGTAATACAAACATAGAGAAAATTGCTATGGTAGCAACTGGGTCAGTAGCGAAACAAGCGATAAAAGCAAATACTTTTTCACCAGTAGTTAAATCATAACCATAGAACACAATATCAGCGGCAAAATAACCGAGGATTAAAGAACCTATCATACCAATCACAATAACAAAGAATAAACTATATCCGTGCTTCTTGAAATCTAATGGGTCCATATCCATCATATCGCTCATAAGTAAAATTGGGATTGTTGCCAATACAAAGTTGGCGAATGCTTGTTCGTCTATCGGCATAATAACGGCGGTTCCAGCCATCTCATGCACTATATAACCTAATAACATCATCCACATAGACGACGGAAACTTAAAATACTTCTGAAGAAGAAGCGACACCATTAAAATACCTATTACTGCTACCAATGTAATTCCCATAAAAATCCTTTTAATTTAATTATGAAGAATTATAGTGTATTTGTGCTTAAGGTTTGTTTAAAGGAGGATGAAAGGGAGATTAACTCTCCGCTTTCTTTTTAGTAGGTTTCTTGACAGGTTTTTTCTTTCTTTTTGTCGCAGGTTTAAGAACTACAGTAGGAGTTTCTATTCCCATCATTTTCATTTTTGCTTCACGGTTTCTTTTCTTAGTAGCCGCCGCTTTTTGTGCACGAGCTTTTTGGTATTTGCTGCTACGCATCGTTTCACCCAAAATCTTTGAAGCTTTGAATTTTTGTTCTTTAGTCATTTTTCTTTCTTCATTTGCTTTAAGGACTTCAACGATTTCTTCATTGTCCATACAGTAGTCAGTCAAGAAAGCAACTTGCTTTTCAGATAAAATTAACGGCATCTTCTTTTCAGTCGATTTAAGCCATTTAGTCATATTGTCTTTTAACTCAAGAGCTCCAGTTGGGATTTCCATTTTAAGTTCTTTAGAAACAGTCATAGCATATTTTAACTGAGCTTCTGATGGTGGTAAAGTAGCCTTATCAATAACTTTGATTTTCTTTTTCGCACCAACAGCATATAATTCTTTGGCTTGTGATTCAACCATTTTCTTGAAATCTTTTTCATACTCTGCTTTGGTTAGTGTCCCAGCAACAATATCTTTTAGTTTTGCTTCCATCTCAGCTCTCAGTTTTGGATTGGTCATAGCATCTGGAAGCAAGTTTGTAAGTGTAATAGCTTTTTCACTCGCTACAACAATCTTACCCTTATTAATAAGGTATTTTGCCTTGAATAAAGCATCAATTATTGAAGCTCTGGTTGCACTGGTTCCAATACCACCTTCAAGTCCTGAAAGTTCGGGATAGATTCTTGAAATGTTCTCCATAGCCTTTAACAAACTAAACATATTAAACATTGGTTTAGGTTTCGTAGCAAGATTATCTTTCTCTATTGTAAGAATTTCAATCTCATCACCACTTTTCATATTAGGTAGAGTTTGTTTTTCTGTAAAAGTAAAACCATACATATTCTTCGGATTATATAATTCTCTCCAACCTTTCTTAGTCTGAATGTTCTGGAAAGTTGTAAGATAAACTTCAGCATCAATATCAGCATCCATCTCAACTTTATAGTATTCAAACTTCTCCATAAATTGGATTAAGTATCTTGTAGCAACCATATCAAAAATAACTTTATTCTCACCACTTAATGATTTGTCAGTCATAGCTTTAACTGTTGGAGCAAGACCTGTATGGGCTGTAACCTTAGCACTATTAAAAACACCAGTCTTAACTTTATATGGTGTAGGAATATTCACATTAGCGAACGAACTTAAACCTAATAGATTAGGAACAATCTTCTTAATGTTAGCCATCTCTCCACTCGCATAGTATCTATTATCCGTTCTTGGATATGATTGCCATTGACCCTCGTATAACTTCTGAGCAACCGCAAGTGTCTTAGCAGGAGTGTAGTTGTGAGAATTACCAGCATCAGCTTGTAAGTCTGTTAGAGAGTATGCTAATGGTGGGTTCTGAGTAAGATTATTCTTCTGTTCAAACTTTGTAACCTTACAAGTCATTCCAGCAGTGATTGCTTTCTCAATCTTCTTTCTCATTTTCATAGAGTAAATATCTCTCTCTGAACTTTCAAACTCTTTAACTAACTCATTTAGTTTCCATCTAAGCTTCCCAAGAGAACCATAAATCTCACCAATCTTAGGTTTGTCATCTTCATTCTCTTTGTCTAATGTAGCAAGTTCAGCTTCCCACTTCTCAATATCTACTTGAGTAGCAAGTATCTCTTTATTGTCTTGTTTAACTTTAACTATGTAGTTGAAATCATCACCACTTTGTTTATGTTTTGCTTGACCATGAAATTGCCAATATTTAACTGGTTTGAATGTTTTAATATGTTCCATTCTATCAACAACCATTCTAATCACTGGAGACTTAACACCACCAACATGATAAGTTTGACCACCACCAAGTAATACAGAAGCCAAAATTGTGTTATTAATACCAAAAGCCCAATCGTATGAAGAACGAGCCATACCAGACTGTGCCATATTGAAATATGGAATCTCATCAATAACTTTTACTTCTTCACTTAATGAGAAAAAATCAAGTTTTGACATATTAATCTG
>QMNM01000230.1 GCA_003647765.1 Candidatus Cloacimonadota bacterium | reverse complement strand
TGCAAGTTGGCTGGGATGACTCAGAAGGAAGTAACATTGACTCAGATTTAATTGCACAGGTAATATGTCTTAATTCCTCTATAAAAGTAAATAACAGGTACTTATTTGAAAAAGGTAGATTAAAAAATCCTAAGATAAGAAGAGTTCAAAAAAACAAGAAGTGACAGCTGATGTTGTCAAATAGGAATGTTTTAGTAGAATTTTATTCGTGTTTCTTTGTGGCTACATTTTTCAGCCACTAAGAACACTAAGTTACACTAATGATTTTTTAATTCAAAACTTTATTAGAATGGACTAATGAATATTAAAAAAAACAAAAAAATATTCTCTGTGTCTCTGTGGTAAATATTTCGTGAACTTCGTGGCAAAAATTTTTTGTGTTTTTTGTGTAATTTTGTGGCTAACAAGAAGATAATATAACATTCTGACTTCTGTATTCTGACTTCTGTTCACACTGTTGTTTATTTGAGCATCTGATAAACTTTATCATAAGCATCAACAAACTGCTGAATAGAAAATTTTTCTTTTACTAATTCCTTACTTCTTTTGCCCATACTTTCTATTAGAGTTTCATTTTTTGCTAATGTTAATATTTTATTAATTAACATGTTTTCATTATTCTGGTGTATTGGGACTAAAAAGCCATTTTCTCTGTCTATTACCAATTCGTTATTACCTTTGATATTACTGGCAATAATTGGCTTTCCAACAGCCATTGCTTCAAGAATGGAAATTGACAAACCCTCCCATAAAGAATATAAAACAAATATATCCATAACTAATAACCATTGTCGTATATTGGTCTGCCATCCAGGAAGTAAAATCCTATCCATAGATTTTGCTTGAATTACTAATCTTCTTACATCATTGTATAAAGGTCCATCTCCTATCAGGACAAATTTTATGCCTCTGTTCTTTGCTACTATTTTAATAGCTGCTTTTGCTAATGCTATTATATTTTTTTGTGTAGAAAATCTGCTTACTGAACCAATGATTATACTATCATCTGTTATCCCAAACTTATCTTTTAAATCTATATTTTTCCCATTATCATTAAAATTATTCCATTTTCCAAAAGATTCTTCGGATATTCCATTGTAAATAGTAATAATTTTCTCTTCTGGTATAATTTTTTCTTTTATAGACAAGTCCCTTTCATACTTATTTACAGAAACGACAATATCGCAGAAATGTCCAGCAATTCTTTCTAATTCTTTATAACACAAATTGATAAGTTTATTTTGGTAAGGATGAAATGGGAATCCGTGAATTGTATGCACAATAAAAGGCACTTTAGCTAAATTTGCCGCAATTCTACCTAAAAATCCTGTTTTAGAAGAATGCGTATGCACAATATCAAACCGCCTATCTTTGCATAGCTTATATATCTTGTAAAATACAATTGGCTCTCGCCAGTTTATTTTGCGTCTTAATTCTCTAATAACGATGCTTTCAATATTTAATTGATTCAATTTTTCAATCAAAGGACCGTTTGGAGCAGACAATACTGTGAATTCATATTTGGATGAAGGTAAATGCGTTATCAAAGACAACATCACATTTTGCACACCGCTTAATAAAGGTAGTAATTGAATATGTAAAATTTTTGTCTTTTTCATAATATCACATTTTAATTCATGAGGAGTATCATCCTTAATTATGTTCCAATATTTTCACTAATTCCTCTGTCTCGTTCTTACGCTCAAATCTGTTTCGTATATCCATATTAAAAATAAATTTTTTGTTATTTTTGACATCTTTTATCAATTGACAAAATAGAATTTTGATTCTCTTTATATTATTCATTTCCGTTATGTAATTATTTCCATAATCTATAAGGATTTTTGCGGCATCACCATCCGGAGGAATCATTGCAAGAATTGGTTTGTCAGCCGCCAAATATTCAAACAATTTACCAGTCAATACTCCATTACCATCTTGTTTTCCAATAAAAAGCAATAATATATTACTATTCATCAAATAGTTAATGCATTCCTGATGACTAACCTGCGGAATAATCTCAATAATATCAGTCAATCTTCTATGATTTAAGATTCTTTTAGTATTTTGAAAGTAATTACCAATAAATTGTATCTTTATATTTGATGGGATGCAATGTTCTTCTTTCAATTCCAGGATTGCCTTAATAAAATATTTTGGTGTTTGCCACCCATAAAATCCGCCAGTATAAGTAATAATTATTTTTTCACTTTGCTTGGTTATTTTCACTTTATCAAAATCCTCTTTATCCCAGCCATTTGAAATGATAGAGACCTTTTTATCTAAACTCATACCATACTTTGTTATCAATTGCCTTTTCATATCTGGACTTACTACAATGATATTTTTAGCAAAATTAATGACTTTTCGCTCCCACTGTTCAGCAATATTTTTATGCAATGTTGTAATAAACGACAAATATGGATGCTGTGTCCATAAGTCCCGATAATCAATTATTAAAGGCAATCTATATTTCTTTGCCAATAGGTAACCAGTAATTGCAGTGTGATAAGGTCCAATAGTCGCATAAATTGCACTAAATTTGTTATGTTCAATCAGCCCTTTTGCTTTTATGTAAGCAAAAGGCAACCAGCCAATTTTATCATCAATAGGCACAATAGAGCGACAAAATTGCTTTACTATTTCAGATGTATTATTATAAATCTTGCAGCTATCTGTCTCATTATCTCTTTTAATTATTCGTTTTAATATATACATTAATCTCATCAAATCAAGAGATTCTGTCCTATAGATGGGAATTCCGTTAAGCTCTTTAAGAAATGTCTTATCATAAGAAATAAATTCAATATCTTTGACAGAAACTATGTATGGTTGCCAGAAAAATTGTGGAAGATATTTAGCAAATTTCAATGGCCTTTGTACACCAGCACCTCCTAAAGGTGGGAAAAAATATGCAAGAAACAATATCTTTTTGAATAATATCTTATTATATAATTTCTTCAGTTTTTTCGCTTCGTTTTGCCAGTTATATTTATTTTCAATTATTTTTTTGCAATGCTCACTGTAAGATTGATATAATTTTTTATCCTCAATTAAATTGACACACCAATCTGCTATTTCTGTTAAGTTGTCATAATTTACTGTAATTCCGCATTTATTTTTAGTAAGTATATTATCAATC
This sequence comes from Candidatus Cloacimonadota bacterium, assembly GCA_003647765.1. Lineage (GTDB taxonomy): Bacteria > Cloacimonadota > Cloacimonadia > JGIOTU-2 > B8-G9 > B8-G9. The sequence goes on along the minus strand of QMNM01000230.1, from coordinate 501 downwards.
ATTATGGATTTATTAGCAATTACCGGTAAGCCAGCTTGTAGATATTCAAAGATCTTTATTGGTTCTGCTTGCTGATACCGTTTTATTTTTGGACATAGTAAGCACAATCCAATTTTGCTGTTTTTTAGATAGGAGAAAATTTGCTGATGTGCTATTTGTCCGATTATTTTAACATTGTGGAGATTATTTGTTAAAATATAGTTTTCGCAATATTTTTGAAAATGCTTATTCTTATATGTTCCGATAAGTAAGAATTTATACTTCTTTAATAAAGTGGACAATTTCAAAATTTGTAATATTCCTCTTTGTTCACTCAATCCGCCAATATAGATAAAGTCCGATGATTCGGCATTGTTCACAATTTTTTTGGATTTTGTGGGATAATTAGCGACTATTTCAATATTATGAGCATATTTTTCCCACTTCTTTTTCAAGATGTCATTTACAACAATAATAGCATTTGCCTTTTTTACTAAAAATTTTTCTATTTGATGATAAAAG
>QMNM01000229.1 GCA_003647765.1 Candidatus Cloacimonadota bacterium | reverse complement strand
GATTTTAATCGTGGGTACGAAAGCGAAGAACTCATCTATTAACCATTTTAATGGTTTTTTTAATATTGTAAAACCGTTGAAACGGTTATGAATATATCGTTCTACGTCCACCTGCACTATTTCGGATTCACCTCGTTAGATGTTTGCTATCTAATGGAGGTAAATTTGATAATATCAAATAAAATAAATGAGGTAAAAATGGCTACAATACAAGATAATAACGAACTATTCAAAATAATTATCACTAAATTCCATAATGAATATGGAACGAATTTGGAATCAATCACTGTATATGGCAGTTCTATTGGTCCTGATTTCAATCCGAAAATATCTGACATAAATTTGGCAATTGTGTTAAACACTATGGACATTGATAGTTTATTGAAAGCAAAGCATGCTATTCTGAGTTTAAAAAAGAAAAAGGTTGGAACTCCACTTTTTCTGACAAAGGAATATATTCAGCATTCACTTGATACCTTCCCAATTGAATTTCTAAATATCCAAACCCAGCATAAGACCATTTTTGGTGAAGATATTTTCTCTGAACTGACATTTTCTAATGATGATTTACGACTTCAAGCAGAAAGAGAATTAAAAGGAAAATCTTTGCTCTTACGACTTTCCTTTCTTGAAAATATAAAAAATCATAATGCTCTCCTGCAACTTATTAGCAGTTCTATCACAAGTTTCATTCCAGTATTTAAGGCACTTCTATTTATAAAAGCTAAGCCAATTCCAAACACAAAAGAATCTATAATTCGTTCTACACAGGAAGCTATGAATATTGATGGCAAAATTTTTCATAATGCACTTGATATTAAGTATAAAAGAATAAAACTGAAAAAAGATGAATTGTTAGATTTCTTTAGAAAATATAGTAAAGAAGTTGATAAATTGTCTGTAATAGTGGATAATATGTAAGTAAATATAATTTAGTATATCTGCGGTTAAGATTTATTTGTTATCAATATATTTGCATTGACAAGTGAACTTTTAATATAGATTAAAACTCTGGAATTCAACTGATGTTTTACTATCAAAATAACGATACATTCATTCATAGATTAAATCCTTTAACGAAGATTATTTTTGTAGTAATACAAATAGTCCTTTTAGTAATATTTAATCATTTCAAATATTTTATTCCACTTTTAGCTTTCATAACTTATGCTTTTATGGTTTATCCTTTTTTACTCAAAGCCAGTATTAAAGCAGTTTTCAATATAGTTCCATTATATTTTATCATTATATTATCTGGTTTGATTTTCAATATTCCATTATTAGACAATCTCATACTAATCGGTAAAATTGTAATGATAGTATTGCTTTCCTCTTTATTCTTGATTTCTACTAATCAGAATGATATTATTCAGATATTTTGGAAAATGACAAAAGGAAAACGATTATTCCAGTTTCTAGCTCTTTACTTAACTTTAATAATTAGATATATTCCTATTATACATAAGCAGATAAAAGAGACGATAAAAAATCTTAATTTTCGTAAAAGGGCTTACAGTATTTCTGCGTTTTCAGATTCTTTTATTTCAATCATTGAAGAGAATATTTCACAATCTCATAATAATATACTAAATGACTCTATTACTTATAATTCTGAACTAATAATGGATATCACTTTTGGCTTAACAGATTTTCTAATTATTGGTTTGTTAATAATTCAAATATTGGTGTGTATATTCTTACTGTAACTCGCTTTACGCCCTACGCATTACGCCCTACGCTTTACGCTCTACGCATTACGCCTTACGCCTTACGCTCTATGATTATGGAAAAGAAATTTAAATTAAACATATCTTATGATGGCAGTGAGTATTATGGTTGGCAAATTCAAAAGCATGAACGCACTGTACAAGGTGAATTAGAAAATGCATTACAAAAGATTTACAAAGAAAAGATAATTTTATATGGATCTGGTCGGACTGATAGAGGTGTTCATGCTTTTAATCAATATGCCCATTTTTCTGTATGTACTAGGATGAATGAAAAGAATGTAATTTTAGCATTGAATTCGCTTCTGCCTAAAAGTATCTATATAAAAAATTGTCAGATTGTAGATAGTAATTTTCATGCTCGTTTTTCAGCAAAGAAAAAAAAATATGTATACAAAATTAGAAAGCAGTATTCACCGTTCTGGCGTAATTATGCATTATTTTTATCACCATCAAAAAGTAATTTAAATTCAGATTTAATCAAAGAAGCAAGTAAATATTTAGTAGGTGAGCATAATTTTTGGGTTTTTTCAAAAACAAATCTCTATATTAAAAATTATATTTGCAATATTTATAATGTAGAATGGCAAGAGAATGAGGAATTCTTCCATTTTTCAATAGTTGGGAATCGTTTTCTATATAATATGGTAAGACGAATTGTTGGAACTCTTTTGAAGATTTCGGAAAAGAATCTGAGTGAAAAGTATATTGAGCAAATATTTGAAATGCAAGATAAAAGAATGATAGGAGAGAAAGTTGCACCAAATGGACTTTATCTGGCTGAAGTTTATTATTAAGCCCCAGCAAGAATAGAACACAGATTTCTCAGATGACACAGATATACACGTATAAAAACTAAATTACTTCACCACAAAGGCACAGAGACACAGAGAATTATTTATCTTATGTTATTCTTTAAAATTAATCAGTGAAAATCAGTATAATCAGTGTCATCAGTGTGCTAATAATTGGTAATGTCTATTTCATCACGACTATCTTACCGATATACTCTGCTTCGCCATCCATTTTCTTTAAGTTTGCTGTAATCTTATAAAAATAAACTCCATTAGCAATTTTATCACCACACTCATCACGACCATCCCAATATTCACGATTGTAACCTAAATCACAATCAGGAATTTTTATAGTTCTTATTTTTTTGCTTGATACAGTAAAAATCTCTATTTTCACATCAGCTACAGACTCTGTTTTTATAAGATCCGATGTCAATTCAAATATAAAATATGTATTTTCACTCATAGGATTGGGATAAGTCATATTTTTTGTGAATGATAATTTGCCACTTATATCATCTTTTTTCTTACAATTAAATTCAATATATTTGATTGTATATTCATTAAAGTTATCAAACGAAGTAAGAGAAAGTTTATGTTTGCCTTCGTCTAATTTGTTTAACTGATAGGATAAACTTCCTGATTGATACGCATCTAAGTTATAGATAAAATAGTTAGTAAGGTTCACAGTATTATTATAATCATCATCAATAGTAAGTAAAATGCGATGACCTGGGTCCCCTTTAATATTTATGCCATTAGTATCAGAAATAGTAGCTGTCAAAAGTGGTTGCAAAGATACTTCATCACCATTTATGAAATCTTCTGTATCTAGTTTTACATCTATAACTGGCTTATCATAACTCTCAGGATATGGTTCTAATTGTCCTTTTATCGTTATTGGATATTTCCATTGCACAGCATCAGCAGTTCTATCAGAACTTATACTATAGGCAATTATCCGACCTTTATTTCCACCATAAATATCGTCAGGCACAATAAATGTGGCAGTATAATTTCCAAGAGAATCAGACACATAGCCACGATATATTGGTTTGCCCGTCTTTGTGTATGAATATACATAAGAAACATCGCCTATTTGATATACATATTCTGCGGCATAATCTG
>QMNM01000228.1 GCA_003647765.1 Candidatus Cloacimonadota bacterium | reverse complement strand
TGACCATTTATAACATTAAAGGTCAGGAAGTAATGAGTATAGAAAAGGACATGACAGCTGGTTATGGCAAGACCATCAATATAGATATGAACAAATGTGCAAGCGGTATTTACTTCTATAGAATTTCCACAAAGGATTATACTGATACCAAGAAGATGATTCTGATGAAGTAATAAAAATTGTAATAGATATAATATAAGAATGCCCAGAGGAAACTTATTCTTCTGGGCATTTTTTCCTTTGGATTAAATAATAGATGATAAAAAATAAAGAAAAGAATATTGCAATGAAAAAGATCCTTCTGTTTATATGTATAACTATAATGTATAGTTAAATATGCTTCACCTATTCTTCAGCAATTTTATTGCCATTAATTATTTTACATATTCAGTTGAAACATAAATTATCAGACAGTCGCCTGATAACTCAAATTTCTATAACTTGACTTAAGAATTGCTGATAAATCAGAATTCGCAATGACAGAAAAGCTCTATTTTCTAGTTCTCATATATTGAATTAAAAGGAGTATTCTATGCAAAAAATGAACAAGGTTTATAATCCGAAAGAGATTGAGGATAAATGGTATAAATTTTGGGAAGAGAATGGCTTTTTTCATGCTGATATAAATAAAGATAAAAAGCCCTTTACTATTATGATACCTCTGCCCAATATTACAGGAATTTTACATATGGGCCATGTATTGAATAATACATTACAGGATATAATGATACGATATTATCGTATGAAAGGACGAGAGGCATTATGGATGCCTGGCACTGACCACGCTGGTATTGCTACTCAAAATGTTGTAGAACGAGAATTAGCAGAACAAGGAAAAACCAGATTTGATATTGGCAGAGAGAAATTAGTTGAATTGATTTGGAAATGGAAAGCAGAAAAGGGTGGCAGAATTATTCAGCAGCTGAAAAAACTTGGTGCATCTTGCGATTGGGCAAGAGAACGATTCACAATGGACAAAGGATTATCTAATGCTGTTAAGGAAGTGTTCGTCAGATTGTATGAAAAGGGACTTATCTATAAAGGGGAATACATAATAAATTGGTGTCCTCGCTGTGGCACTGCTCTGTCAGATGATGAGGTTGACCACGAGGAATTAAACAGTCATCTCTGGTATGTAAAATATCCGATTAAAGATGAAAAAGATGACTATGTAATCGTTGCCACTACAAGACCAGAAACAATGCTTGGTGATACTGCTGTTGCTGTTAATCCGAATGATGAAAGATTCAAGCATCTGATTGGGAAAACAGCAATATTGCCTATTTTGAACCGTGAAATCCCTATTATCGCTGATGAATATGTTGACCCAGAATTCGGCACTGGCTGTGTAAAAGTTACACCTGCTCACGACCCAAATGATTTTGAGATTGGCAATAGACATAATTTAGAGAGAATTATTGTAATGGATGATAAAGGAATAATGAATGAGAATGCTGGTGTGGATTACAAAGGAATGAATCGGTTTGAATGCAGAGAAAAATTAGTTGAGGACTTAAAAGAACGAAGATTATTGGTAAAGATAGAACCGCATAAACATACTGTTGGGCATTGTTATCGGTGTCATACTGTTATTGAACCGTATCTTTCAAAGCAATGGTTCGTGAAAATGAAACCATTGGCACAAAAGGCGATTGATGTTGTTAAACAAGGAAAGATAAAATTTCAGCCGGAGAGATGGGAAAAGGTTTATTATAATTGGATGGATAATATACGAGATTGGTGTATTTCACGGCAAATATGGTGGGGACATCGCATTCCTGCGTATTATTGTCAGGACTGTGGTGAAATAATTGTTGCTAAACAAAAGCCAGAAAAATGTATAAAATGCAAATCAACAAATCTTTTGCAAGACCCTGATGTTTTAGATACATGGTTTTCGTCTTGGCTATGGCCATTTACAACATTGGGCTGGCCTGAACAAACACCAGAATTGGAATATTTCTATCCAACTAATTTGCTTATTACTAATCCAGGAATTATTTTCTTTTGGGTTGCCAGAATGATAATGGCTGGACTTGAATTTGTTGGCGATATTCCATTTGATACTGTTTTACTTCACGGAACAGTTTTAGATGAGCAAGGACGAAGGATGAGTAAATCATTAGGGAATTCACCGGATCCTATAGATATTATTGATAATTATGGAGCAGATGCTCTTCGTTTTGCAATGATATTCAACACGCCCAAAGGACAGGATGTTATTTATTCTGATGCTATTGTTATGCCAGGACGGAATTTCGCTAATAAAATCTGGAACGCTTCTCGTTTTGCTCTTATGAATGCTGATAAAGTCATAAGCATTGCTAATCCTGAAAATCTAAAATTAGACCTATCTGATAGATGGATTCTAAGTCGTATGCAAAAAGTCATTGCTGATGTGAACAATGGCTATCAAAATTTAGAACTTAAAGAAGCAGCTCATTCTTTATACAGTTTTTTCTGGGGTGATTTTTGCGATTGGTATTTAGAACTGACAAAGAATAGATTTTATGGTTCTGATGATATAGAATCCCAACGAACTGCTAAATATATCATTCTAAAAATACTTGATTATTCAATGCGTATGCTTCATCCGTTTATGCCGTTTATATCCGAAGAAATATGGCAAAGAGTTGTTAATCATCTACCAGAGAAAAATCCAAACTCAGTAATGATTGCTGGATTCCCAGAACCAAATAATAAATGGATTGATGAGTCAGCAGAAAAATCTATGGACTTAATAAAAGAGACAATATCAGCTGTTAGAAATATCAAAAAAGAGATGAATATTCCATTAGGCAAAAAAGCGGATTTATTGATAAAAGTGAAGAATGAACAGCAAACCAGCTTATTTATCAATAACATAAAGTATATACAATCATTAGCAGACATTGATAATTTAAAAGTATCAACTGAATTTGATAGACCATCTCAATCTGCATCAGCAATTGTTCAAGATATTGAGATTTATCTGCCTCTTGCTGGTCTTATTGATTTTGATAAGGAAAAACGAAGATTGCATAAAAAAATTGATTCTGCCAAAAATAATCTTATAAGAATTGAAAAGAAATTACAAAATATAGAGTTTTTGAATAAAGCACCAGAGGATGTTATAAATAAAGAAAAGCAACGGAGAGAAGAATATTCTCAAATAATAGAGAAGTTGGATAAATGTCTAAATAGTTTAGATATGTAGTTTGATGTGAACATAGCACTGAGAATACAGAGCTTCACAATGATAGAATAACTTACACAAAGTCCTGTTTGTGAATGCGATATGGTCTAATCGTTATCCATAAGCCAGCTCTTATTAAAAATCGGCAATAGAAATCCACAAATTTAGTTGTGGGTTTCTATATTCACGCTCTACATATTTATGGTAAATTATTTGGTAATCCTTCAGAAGTAGTGGTGAATGATTTATCAATAAAGCATTTTAAACTGAACACAATTACTTAATACAGGATTATCCATTTTCAGACAATATCGTGAAACCCGACTCGAGTTCAAAGAACCCGAGTCGAGTTTCTGCGACAAAAATTTGTTCTAAAAATCCCGTAGGGATGAGATATTTTCCAAAATATTTTTATTGATTTTGCCTATGCAATCTCGTAGGGAAGAAAAATTTATTATAATCCAATATGAAAAAATCTATTGTAATCCCGTA
>QMNM01000227.1 GCA_003647765.1 Candidatus Cloacimonadota bacterium | reverse complement strand
TATAAAGATTGAAAAGATTGTATGGACACAGAGAGAGAAATAATCTTGATGTCGCCCTACACCAACTAACAACTATCAACCAATAACTAACAACTATCAGAGAGAAATAATTTTGGTATTGCCTTATGCATAAAGAATTAGCACGCGGATGACACGGATTACACTGATTTTCACGAATTAATTTTTTATCTGTGAGAACCTGCGTCATCTGTGTCATCTGTGTTCTATTACGCCCTACGCACTACGCATTACGCCCTACGCTCTTTGCCTTGATTTTTTTCAATGCGTCTTTTACTTTTCACTAATAAAGAAGCTGGAATTAATACTGTATATCCCAAGAAAAGTAAAATTGTGCCTAAATTAGTAGAAGAATTAACTATTACATATCCAACAATAAGAAAAAGTAATGCTAATATAAAAAAGATAATATTTATAGATTCAAAAACTAACCGTTTTTCCTTTACCTTTCGTTTTACAATTTTTTTTGCCATGATTCCTCCTATGGATTTATGTAGCAGATATTAGAATAATTATTCAGCATTTTTTGGCATATTTATTTGTTATTATCTATATTTTTTAACTGTTCTAATGCTTTCTCTTTTGCAGATTGATTATTATTGATTTGTACTGCCATTTGCCAATTTTTCTTTGCATGTTCTACTTGATTTAACTTCCAATAAATATTACCCAAATGATAACGAAGCACAGTATCTTTAACATCATTTTTTATGACTAATTCCATAGAATTTAATGCCTTCTCAAACATTCCCAATTTATAATAAGCCCATGCTAAACTATCCCAAATATAAACATTTTCCTGTTCCAAAGAAACTGCCTTTTGTAAGAGTTTTACAGAACGTTCTAATTGCCAACCATTATCCGCTAATGTATATCCTAACCAATTAAGCAGATTAGCATTATTTGGTAGATATTGTAGCCCTTGTTCAATAATTGATATAATTTTTTCAGGTTCATTGCGTTTATCGTAAGTATCTGCTAAAGAAATATAATAATCAGGATTATTCCTATCCTTTTCTATTGCTTCAGTAAAATACATTATTGCTTTATCGTATTCCTTATTTTGCTTATAAATTTGACCAATAATAAATTCAGATATGACAGATTTATCTTTCCGCCTTTCTATGAGATTGTAAGCAGTTGCAGAGTCATTATCTATTTTAATAACAAGAGAAGCAAATGAAATTAGAAGATTATCATCAAAATTTAGATTATCTAAATCAAATTCTCTTAATATCTGTTTTGCTTTTGCCAAAGAATCCTGCATTACATAAAATTCCATAAGAAGTAACTTAAATTCATTAAGTTTTGAATTCTCTTTTTTCTGTTTTAAGGCATTATAAATATTCTCAATAATTTTACTATCCTTTACAGCTAAAGAGGTTGTAAATACTTCTTTAAAATAGGCAATTATTACATCTATGTTTTCTATCTGCTTGAAATAGTCCATTGCTTGTTCATATTTTTTAATTGATAATGCAGAATTGCCCATAATAGCTAAGGTCTCGTCTCTAAATTCGTTTTGTAAATCTGTAATTGATAAAATCATTTCTCCGTATTCTAAAACCTTATCGTATTTTTTCTGCTTGTAAAAAGAGATAAATAATATCCGTTTGGAATCATGTCCTAATGAATCATTATGTAGATATTTCTCTAAATTGCAGATTTTCTCATACATGCCTTTTTGATAATATGAAAAGAGCAACTGTTTTAGAAATCTCTGATCAAGATACTTTTCGTAATTTCGTATATTTTCGTAATGTTCAATTACCTTGTCGTAATTTCCTATCAGATAATAATGATTAGCAAGTATACGATTAGCAAGCATATTGTTATTATTGATTCTTACTACTTCTTCTAATTGTTTGATAAATTTGTTTGATTGGTTATAATTATAGTAATTGATAGCGATTTTATATGCAAGATTCTCATTATTAGTTATTTCAGCAGATTTATCAAGATAGTTAAATGCAGTAGTAGTATCACCAATTTTTTCTGCTACCTTAAACAAGCGATAGTATGTCTCATCTCGCTTTTCTTCAAATTTTAATGACTCTTTCAGTAAATTATCTGCTTTTTGATATTCATTACTAAGAAAGTAAGCATCTGCAATGATATGATAAATCATCACACTTTTTATACCAGATTGGATAGTCTTATTACCAAAACTAATCAATTGTTCATATTGGTTCAGTAAGAGATGTGTTCTCAAAATATTTTCTCTAATTTTTACAGAACAGGAGTCATAAACCAATGCTTGATAGAAATATTCTTGTGCATGTTCTATATCATTATCAATTAGAGCCAATTCACCAATAGAGAAATAATACAATGACAAATCATTAAAACTTGGCAGAACTATTTCTTTTGGCTGTTGTATTTTTTGAGATTGACTACAGCCAATTATAATCACCAAGAAGAGCGTAAATAATATATATATTTTTTTCATTGATTTTATAGCGTACCTATACAATTGGCAAGTAATAATACTTCTCGTGATTTTTAGAAAGCCATAATATACTTTATCATCAATGACTTATCTATAGTTTTGGAGTCATCATTGCCCAAAATATCTCTGATAAGTAAAGTCAAAATAAGATTTTCAGCGATGTTAATATTAACACCTGCATTAAAATAGCCATCACCTTTTCCCAATCTATTTGCATTAGTAGAGTCAGGTACTGCTTCTGTAATTTTTTTATTATCATTAAGTGCGAAATCATATTCAGCATAAATGGATATTTGTTCATTGATTGCTTTATCCATTCCAACAAAGAAGTTCAGGTCTTCATCATCCGTTTTCTCTAAACTATAATTTGTTCCCAAATGAATACCCAGGTCTCCTAATATATTAAAATTTTTGCTAATTACTGCGTAAAAGCCCTTGGATTTCAATTCATATCTATCGTTAACTTTGTCAAATCTGCCATAACCTTGTGAATTAAAGCCAAATGCTAATGCAGGTAATTTAGGTGATTCATCAAAAAGACGGTATTTAATATTGAAATCAACTCTTGGATGCCAATCTGGTTCTTCATCGCCAATAATTTTTTCTCCACCATAATTTACACCTAACATCAATCTGCGAATTAGTCCAATATGAGTGCCAATAAGAACTCCACCATCCTTATACATTGCGATAGGAAAGTCCACTTTTCCTTTCTGCCGAATGCCAGCTGTGGGACAATCAATCAATTGAGTTAGCTCAAAGCTGTATAGATTCATTGAGAATAAAACCAAAATAAGTAATAATATACATTGTTTCATCATTCCCTCCAATACTAGTGCAAGATTACATCTTAATTAATTAGCAGTTATATAATAGAATTTTGTAGTCCCGGGCACAGGTTCGCTCCAATGTGTTTCAGTAATTCCAGTACCAGTAGTGCCGTATTACTTTAATTCTGATGATTATTTTTTATGACATTTTAAAAGATATAGAAGCCCACGATTTCAATCGTGGGTACGAAAGCGAAGAACTGATGTATTAACCATTTTAATGGTTTTTTAATAATTAGGACTTTCGCAAATCAAGATATTGCGACGGTGTAAACACCGAGGCTGAGTCAATAAAAGAACGCTAAAGCGTTCTATAATATAGCGTTCTTTAGAATGCTTTCTTCGACTTAGCGTGTGGATTTATCCACTCGCAATT
>QMNM01000226.1 GCA_003647765.1 Candidatus Cloacimonadota bacterium | reverse complement strand
TAGCAGGTGCAATTTTATTTATATCTGTTATTTTTTTCTCTCTAAAAAAGTCCCATCCCATTTTTGCTTCTAGTGGATATTTAATAAGAGGGTTAGTGCTTGAAAGAGTTGATTTTCCAGGCTCGTTTATTCTCTCTATAAATTCTTCAAGAGGCAAACCAAATTTAGTTAAATATCTACTACCGGATACTTTAAATCCCAGACCGCTCAATGCCCAATCAGGAAGCCCCTTTAAATCTTCTTCTGTAGGCTTTCCTCCAAACACTTCTGATAAATTATGAGCAAACTTTACTTGATTAACAATTCTTTCAGGATGTTTTGCCATTGTTGAAAGTTGAAGTTCGGCATTCTTACGGGCAAAAGTATAAAAGGGAATAAGCCGTCTCATTACTTTGCTTTCAAACTTTGTAATTTTAGTGTAGTCAAATCCTGCCTGTTCTGCCAATTTAACAGCTTGTTTAAGTGTTTTCCCTTGTCTTAACGCTTCCGCCATTGCGGTGGTTTTCTGCCATCCTTCTACAAAGTTACCAGCACTTCTCATTTTACCTACTTTTTTAATTACAAATTTATTACCAACAACTTCATCTATATATTCTCCAATATCAGAAATATATCTTGAAGCTCCTTTAAAATTCTCTACATAAGTTTTATGTAAATCAGCAGTGTCATAAACTGTTTTTCCAAGTTTTACTTTTTTCTTAGCACCCTTTAAAATAGCCAAACCGACATTATGGTTTTTAGGATTTAACGCTCCCGCTCCCAGTTTCTGATAATTTTGGACATTACCAGAAATCATATTACGAATATGAAAAGCTGGAAAATACGCCGTGACCCAAGTTTTAAATTGTCTTGTAAAGTAATCAAATCCGCTTGACTTAGCAAGCAAGTCAATAGTTTTAAATTCAGGGAATAAATAATTATCAATAAATTTAGCGTCTGTTTCTTTTAAATATCCAAGAGGAGTGGCTTTTTTAACTCCAACAAATTCTTTGCTTGGAAAAGCTGTCTGAATTGCTGTTTTTAAATATCCTTTATCTGCTTTTTGTAATGCTGGTTTTATATTTTTAACAGTTTTGTCAATTATTTTTATTTGTTTGGCAGCACTTTGATAAGCCTCTTTAAACTTATAATCAGTTTTTAATTTCTTCTTAAAATAAGAAACAAACATTGGAGCATTTTCTTTTACAAATTTTGGATTATGAATATAATTATCAATAAATACTGCCCATTTTTCTACGGCACTTCCTCGTTTTTGTGCTGTTCCTCCATAGAATTTATCAGTTAAAACTCTCAATTCTTTTTGAAAAACTTTTTTAGTATTTATAACTTTACTTAATTTTCCGCCCATATAATCCCAAGAATGTCCTCTTTCGTGCAAAAGAACTTCTGGTTTAAAATACTTTAATTTTATTTCATTTGTAGAAGGATAATAAGCACCAGACGCTTTTTTAAATCTTTTGGTTGCTGAAACGGGAACACCTTCTTTGGTTGCTTTTTGAATACCTCTACCAACTTTTATCATCGCTCTTTCAAAAGGTTCTGTTTGTGTTGTAATTTGTTTTAATATATCTTCTGCTGGTTCAATTTTACCTTTATAAAAACTCAAAGAACCTTTTTCATAGATAGGTTTATATCCCGCCATTAAAGCCTCATCAGCGTTTTTAAACGCCTTCGCTCCCTTGCCATATGCTTTAATTAAATCATCAAGAGACTGTTTTACTATCCCATCCCTAACAACTTCATATTCTCTTCGCGAATATGCTTCAATCGGTTTCTTTAATAAGTTGTCATCCTTAATTAAATCTTTAAATTCTTTTCTGTATCCCTCCGTTCCTTTTTTAAGAATACCAGACGCCTGACTAATTCCTTTTAGTTTATCTTTTCTTAAAAATGGAATGTAATTTGCGTATGCTTTTTCTGGGTCAAGTCCAGCTTGCTTCGCCATATCCCTGCCTTTGTTTTTCATTATACTGACAAGGTCGTTTATTTTTTTATTAGGAGATGAAAGATAATCTGCCTTTATTCCTTTTCTCATTCCTAGTTCTATCCGTCTGTTTTTCATCATTATCTCGCCTGCTTCATCTAATTCTTTTTTAGAATATTTACCAAATGTTTTTATATTAGCACTAATAACATCATCTTTGGCAATTCCCATTTTATTTATAGTTCGTCCGACATCATCAGCCATTCCTTTTGTGGTTCCATAACCATAAACAAAAGCATGTCCAAAAGCTTCTTTCAAACTTTTACCCGCCGCTTCTAAGTGTAAAGCACTTGTAGGAGCAATTTTACCATAACCTCTGCCTACAATTTTTGCTCCTTTGCCTGCTATTTTTGCTCCGCCTTTAATCAATGACCCGCCGAAGTAAGTTGTCGGATCAAGAGCAACATCCAAAGCAAAACCAACTCCGCCTTTTACCCACTTATTTTTAACTCCCATTTCTCCAAGTACATCAGAATAAGTTTCTTTTTCTTTTCCCGTAATTCCTTTCCACGCTTCTTTTCCAACATTCTCTCCTTTAAGAATAGCTTTAGAAACTCCCGCGGAAGCATAAAGCGGTCGTGAAATAAAATCTATGCTACGCTGAAAAAAGGAAGGTTTTTTTTCTTTTGTTTTAACTCCAAACTGTTTGGCAACAGCTTGTAATTCTTCTATGCTTCCAATACTATAGTTTTTAGTTTGTTTTTTTGTTCCAAAACTTCCTGGAATATATCTGCCAGTTTTTCGTCTTGATAATTGTCCTGGTACATACATATTATTAACTTAACCCTGCTCTTCTTAATGCTTCTCTAATCAAGAAAGCGGCGGATGAATAAGGATTTTCTTTTTTAAGTTTATCGTAAATAATTTTAGCGTCTCGGGGTAAATCTTTTTTGCTCTTTGCTATTCCTTCTTCACTCTTAAACACTAAAGGAGTATAGTCAAAATCACTCCCGACATTTTCTTCAGTTTCAACAGTTGGAGTTCCTCCAGACATTATATTATTTATAGCACTTTCAACTTGCTCTTTATCTTGTATTCCGAAATCAGACATAACTCCATTGATAGCTTGTGCATAATTTATATCAGATGATTTTCCACTATCTCGTAATCCAATTAAATAACTTGCTGTATCTTCTATTGCTGACTGAAAAGTTGTATCACCACCATCGCCTTTTTCACTTTCATAAAATTCGTTATAAGTCATTCCAGTTCCTTTTTGTCCGCCAAGTTCATTGTAAAGTTTTTTAAGAGCGGAAGGAGCATAACCATCTCCCGTTCCACTTTTTGCTAAACTCTTTTTCTGCAATAATAATTCCACTTCAGCACTTTCTAATTTCAATTCATTTAATCTGTCAAGAATGTCTTGGTCGCTCTTTGTGTAAGGCATTATCTTTTGCAGGGCAGTTTCAAAATTGTCGTTTATATTTATACCTGCTCCACGAGAATTATAAGCAAGCATTAACTTCTTGACCTCTTCTTGCGTGTCTAAAATTCTATTATAATCTTCTCTAAACCAATCTAATTTATTTTGTGCTTCAAGTTTTGACTTCTCTTGTACTTCAGCTAAATTCTCGCCTAGTAAATTAATTTGCATTTGAGCAGCTTTTATTTTCCAATCTTGAGCGTCTTTCCAATCATTAGAAAAATCATCAAGTATTTCTTTGGCACGATCCCAGTTTCCTTGAGCAATTTG
>QMNM01000225.1 GCA_003647765.1 Candidatus Cloacimonadota bacterium | reverse complement strand
TTCAAAATTCGTGGTGCAAAGCCAGTTTCGGATAACATAGTTATTATTGCTATTGATGACCAGTCATTTAAAGAATTGGGACAATGGCCATTTCCGCGTAGTTATTATGGCAAAATGATAGAAAATCTCAATCGTGCTGGAGCAAAGGTAATTGGCTTAGATGTAGAATTTACAGAACCATCAATTCCAAAAGAAGATAATCTATTAGCACAGGCTTCTGCAAAGGCTGGAAATATTATTTTTGTAGGCAAAGTTGCACGAACAAAGACAAAAGCCGCAATAACTACTTCTATTGTTAAACCGATTGAACCATTACTAAATAATGCAAGCTGGGGTGATATAAATACTATTCAAGATGAAGATAATTTTGTGCGTCAATATAATCTATACCAAAAAATCGGTGAACAACGATATTATTCATTAGGGATTAAAATCCTGGAATTTTTAGAGCAAAAACGATTAAATCATCCTGTTGATATTGAAGATAAAGGTAAATTTTTAAAAGTTGGGAACTATTTTATAAACAAATACAAGGAAAATACAGCATTTATAAATTATTATGGTCCTGCCAACACTTTTGAGCATTATTCTTTGGAAACGGTTTTAGATGATAGTAATTTTGTTACTCATACTGAACAAGAATTTTCCACCTCTATCAATAGCTTCTATTCATACTTAAAAAATGGCAGTTTTAAGAATAAAATTGTTTTAGTTGGAGCAACTATTGATGAGTTGCATGATTTATTTCCTACTCCATTTTATGGAATTGGAAAAGAGAAAAAACTTGTTTCTGGAATAGAGATTCATGCTAATTTTTTAGAAATGGTACAAAAAGATGAATTTATCACAAATATCAATACTTTTTATTTTTTGATTGGATTATTAGTTTTCACAATTCTGATTAACTTAATCTATAAATTCCTACCGCCAACTTGGAATGCTGTGTTAGGACTGCTTATAATTTTTACTTATGGTTATCTGAACTATCATCTATTTGTAAAGAATAACCTATTAGTTCCAGTATTTGAAGTTCCGACAGTAGTTGTAATTTCCTATGTTAGCAACTTAATTTATCAATATTGGCAGGGGAAAAAAGAGCGTAAGTTTATCAGAAATGCCTTTTCTCATTATGTATCTTCTGAGATAGTTGATGAAATCTTGAAAAATCCAAAGAAATTGAAATTTGGAGGTGAAGAAAGGACAATTACTTTGCTCTTTTCTGATATACGAGATTTTACTAGTTTCTCAGAAGAGAATAAATCTAAAAAGGTAGTTGCTGTATTAAAAGAATATTTAAGTGCAATGGTAAAGATAATTATTGAGAATAAAGGCACTGTTGATAAATTTGTTGGTGATGAAATTATGGCGCTTTTCGGTACTCCTTATTATTATGAAGAGCATTCATATCAGGCGTGTAAAACAGCAATACTAATGATGAATAAGTTGAGAGAACTACAAAAGGATTGGCAAAAAAGAGGAATTACTCCATTACAAATTGGTATTGGCATTAGTACAGGAAAAGTAATAGTTGGAAATCTCGGTTCTGAACAAATATTTGATTACACAGCAATTGGAGATACTGTAAATATTGGTGCTAGATTAGAAGCATTGAATAAAAAATATGAGACGAAAAACCATATCTTAATCAGTGAGACAACTTACAATTTAGTAAAAGATAGAATTGAGACCAAATTTGTAGATTCGGTAATTCTTAAAGGGAAAACAAAACCTGTTGAAGTATATGAAGTAATCGGGTTAAAATTACCACAACATTAGTAAAAAATAAATATTTTAATTCATAAATTTGTGGCTTTTTTTAACATAAACTTTGCACAGCAGACATAAAAAGATGAAATTAGATATTGCTTTTTTAAGTAAAAATAAACAGATATATGAGATAATCCATAATCTTACGGATAAGAATCACGAACTGAATCTATGTTCAGAACTTAGTGACACAACAAATTTAGTCATTACTGATGATGAAATGGCTATAGTAAAAATTGAAAGATGGCTTTACAAAGATAATGGATTTAAGAGAGCAATTTTATCTGATGACATTAGCAATATAAAAGTAAATTCCAAATACATAATACTTAATTTTTATTCGCCAAATATCATAAATAATTTAATGTCTATAATAAATTTGTTAGTTGTAATAGAGCAGTTAAAAGATGATAGATGGATTCTTAAGCATAAATATTTTCAGTTAACAGAGCATCTTTGTGATATGCATAGAAAGGCCGAATTATTTAAGAAATATACAATTTATGATAGCAAATTGCATTGTTTTAATTATCGGTATTTCAGAATGAAATTTCAAGCTGAGCTCAATCAGGCGATTCGTTTTAATTTGCCTATTAGTTTTATTATGATAGATGTAGATAATTTCAAACATTATAATGATGCTGAAGGTCATATTAAAGGAGATGCTGCTTTAATCAACATTGTTAATGTACTTAGAAAAAATATTCGTAATATTGATTATTTATTCCGTTATGGTGGTGATGAATTTGTTATAATGCTCCCAATGATAACTTTACAAAATACAGTAAAAATTAGCAAAAGGTTGCAGAGAAAAGTAGAAGATTTAAATATATTTTGCACAGACAAAAGAAAAATTTATAAAATTACTATTAGTATAGGTGTGGGCTCTTTTGCATCAAAAAAGCATCTAAGAAATCTAAGTTATAAGAAGGTCATACAACTGATTGATAAAGCAACATATAAGGCAAAAGAGATGGGTAAGAATAGAATTTTTGTTCATTATGTAAAATAGATAAAAATTGTATGTGTGTAAATCTTCTACGATTTTAATCGTGTGTAAAATGTAAAAAAACCTAATTCTAATCCATTCAGTGGTTTTTAGATTAGGAGCATAAGTTTTTTGAAAATTTTTATTGTAAGTTAATCATTGCACTATCTGCGCGAGGTGAGTTAACAGTATAAATATTTTAATTCGTGGCGTCAGTACTTTAATTGCGTATGAATTAAAGGAGAAAATATGTCGCGAGTAATATTGAAAAATATTTCCAAGATATTTGATAATAATGTCAAAGCAGTAATAGATGTCAATTTTACTGCTGAAGACAAAGAATTTGTTGTTTTAGTTGGTCCATCTGGTTGTGGGAAGACAACAACTTTGCGTATAATAGCAGGACTTGAACATGCAACAGAAGGCGAAATTTTTATTGAACACAGAAAGGTTAATGATATCCTGCCAAAAGACCGTGATATTGCTATGGTTTTTCAAAACTATGCATTGTATCCGCATATGACAGTTTATCAAAATATGGCTTTTGCTCTTAAATTGCGTAAAGTTGATAAGCAACTGATAAAAGAGAGAGTAAAAGAAGCGGCTAATTTACTCGGTATTGAACAGTTGTTAGCCAGAAAGCCAAAGCAATTATCTGGCGGTCAAAGGCAAAGAGTTGCACTTGGTAGAGCAATTGTACGAAAACCCAAAGTATTTCTATTTGATGAACCACTTTCTAATCTGGACGCTAAATTAAGAGTGCAGATGCGCGCTGAAATTGTCAAATTACATAAAAAATTACAGACCACTATTATTTATGTTACTCACGATCAGGTTGAGGCAATGACTATGGCTGATAGAATTATTGTTATGAAAGATGGCATAATCCAGCAGAACAATAATCCATTAGAGGTTTATAATCATCCAACAAATAAGTTTGTAG
>QMNM01000224.1 GCA_003647765.1 Candidatus Cloacimonadota bacterium | reverse complement strand
GGCTTCATATTTAAAGATTCATAAAGATTAAAAGATTCGTAAAGATTGAAAGATTCATAAAGATTAAAAACTTCGTATTTCTTCGTGGCTAAAATCTTTTTGTGGTTTGCTATATAATTATTATTAAGCATTACCAATTTGACATATCTTGTAAATGAGCATTTCCATAAGAATTCTTTCGCTTGTACTGGTTGATTTTATTTCTATGTCCGTATTTAAAAGTAAAGCAAAAATTTGTGCTATCTCTTTAATAGTGAAATTTCTGGCTAATTGTATCCGTTCTTTACGATAAAAGTAAAAAACATGTGGGAGATGTGTAGTCCAAATTTCCTGCTCAGTTATGTGATTCTCTCTTAATATTTTTATTAGCCACAACTCCTTAAAGAATCTTAGAAGCATTGTTATTAAATATACTCCACTTGCTCCATTTTCTAACATATTTTCAAGAATTATAAATGAATTATGCAAATTCCTTTTTCCAATAGAATTTTGTAGCTCAAATATATTGTTCTCTTTTAGCACTCCAATACAATGCTCTACATCTTCTAACTTAATAATATTTCTATCTTTAACATAAATCAGTAATTTCTGGAATTCATTATTCAGCTCCAAGTAATTCAGTCCAATATTGTTCACTAAAAGCATTATAGTATCTCTTGAAATTTGTTTATTATTTTTTTTGGCTTCCGTGTTAATAAAATCAACAGCATTTTGAATATTGTAAGGATGATAAAAGTAAAATGTTGCACATTTTTGTGCTAATTTTCTATAATATCCTGTATTAGTATTTACCTTATCTGTTTCAAGCACAAGCACAACAAAATCTATAGGATGTTCAGTATATGCTAAAATCTGTTCCCTATAAGAAATGTTCATTTTGTCAAAATGTTTAACTATAACCAATCTTTTTTTAGCAATTATTGGCGGTGTCTGAATTGTCTCAAGAATAGTTTTAGCATCAGTTTCTTCACCGTAGATAAGGTTATAATCAAAAGTAGAAGCACCCTTACTGATAAGTTTATTGTATAATAATTCTATTGCCTTATCTTTTAAGAATGCCTCCTCTTCTGTAAAAAAATATACAGGATAAAGCTTATTCTTATGTAGCTGTTGAAGTAAATCATCATATTTTAATTTTTGCATAATTTATCTGACTTCATTATAAAGACACGAATTTACGAATTAAAATATTTTTAGCCTCCATTAGATAGCAAGCATCTAATGGGACAGGCACAAAATTACACAAGGCGTAGTGCGTAAAAACACAAAAAGATATCAGACATTTGCACCTGTTATTAAAAGCGTTTTCATATTACAGCAAAGTATAAGATTACATTACAATTATTCCTCTTTTTCAATATATTTTAGCAATTTATCAATTATTTCCTTTGAGTCAATGCCTTCCGCTTCTGCTGAGAAATTGAGTAAAATTCTATGTTGTAATACAGGATAGACAATATGTTTAATATCCTCTATCGTAGGAGTATATCTTCCATAAAGAGCAGCTCTGGTTTTGCTTGTGAGAATTAGAAATTGAGAAGCTCTTGGACCTGCCCCCCAATTTACCCATCTTTTTACGAACTCCGGTGCAGTTGGATCATCTGGTCGTGAAGCACGCACTAACTTAACTACATAATTTACAATATGCTCTGTAACAGGTATTTTGAATATGAACTTCTGTAAGTCAATGATATTCTGTTTGGAAATTATATGGCTTACTTCTGGCATCTCTTGACTTGTGGTTAATTCTACAATCTGTTTTTCTTCTTCAAAGCTTGGATAGTCAATATCAATATGAAACATAAACCTGTCTAATTGTGCTTCTGGAAGTGGATAAGTTCCTTCTTGCTCAATCGGATTTTGCGTAGCTAATACAAAAAATGGTGGCTCAAGCGTGAAAGTATTATTCCCAGCAGTAACCTCTTTTTCTTGCATTGCTTGTAAAAGTGCTGATTGCGTCTTTGGTGGAGTTCTATTGATCTCATCTGCTAAAATTATGTTAGCAAATACAGGTCCTTTAATGAATTCAAAAACTCTTTTTCCTGTAATCTTGTCCTCTGCTAAAATATCTGTCCCAGTTATATCAGAAGGCATTAAATCAGGTGTGAATTGAATTCTGCTAAACTTTAAGTCCAGCACTTTTGAAATCGTGCTAATTAACAATGTCTTGGCTAACCCAGGCACGCCAACTAATAAACAATGCCCATTAGCAAATAAGGCAGTTAAAAAATGCTCAATAACTTCGCTCTGCCCTACAATAACCTTGCCTATCTCATTTAGAATCTCTTCTCTTACCTGTCCTAAATTTTCAATTGTCTTTGCATCATTTGTCTCAATAATATTTTCCATAATCATCCTTTTCTATATTATTACAAAAAGAACCATTTAATAGAACACGGATCACACTGATTACACTGATTTTCACTGATTAATTTTTTAGTTTTTATTCGTGTATATCCGTATCATCTGCGGAATCTGTGCTCTATCTTTGCTGGGGCTTGGAAACGAGAATAGAATTTGTGGATATTTGGTTTTGGAGCTTACTTATCTATTTCTTCTACAATATTAGTTTCAGTTTTTTCGTCCATTTTTACATTAAATACACTTGCAATGGAAATTCCTAAAATGTTAAAAGATAGTAATCCAATAATAACGATAATTGTCCCTGTGAACACATGATTAAAAGCAACTACTGAATTCACCAAATCTTTGTCAAATCCAAACATAGAATGGAAAGTTAGTAACCATAAAACATAAATACTTCATATACCAGAAGGTGGCGTAAAAAAAAGATAAATCAAATTTATAAGTGTGTATCCAAAAAATATTACAAAAAACGGTGCTGAAAATCCAAATGCTTTGAATAAACACCATACATATATCGCTTCATCTATTATGCAAGATAAAGTATAAATGAACAAAATACCAAAATTTTTCCAAGTTTTTTCAATAGTATGCAAACTTTCAATAAAGTTTTCAACAAATTCTATAAATCGGCTTTTGAGTTTTCCTTTGTACCAAAAAAGAAATTTATGTGTAAGCTTTGTAAAAAATGCTTTGTTTATAGAGCTATAATAAATGATTAACAATGCAACAATAAGTATACCACTTATTAAAGCAATCAAAATATAAAAAACTTTGGTATCTACAAAAGTCCCTGAGAATTTCACAAAAGGTAAAAGTGCTATCAAAATGATAACTGGAAGCAAATCCATTAACTTATCAAGAAAAACTGTTGGAAGGGATTTTGACATACGAATATTCTCTATTTTTTTCAGAAAATAACTTTTTAACACTTCACCTGCTCGCACTGGAACAATGTAATTAATCAATAGTCCTGTCATAAAAAGTAAATACATTCGCGACAAAGATACTATTTTTATATTATTTAATAAATACTTCCAACGACAGCTTCTTATGAAATATGCAAGTGCATAAAATAATCCGGATATTATAACATAAACAAAATTGATTTGTTTGAGATGATAGAAGAATTTTTCAAAATCAATTGTTCTGTACCAAAAATAAAGTAATATGAGACCCACAATATAAGCAATAATTACTTTTGTATATTTCATCTATTTTCCTTCAGGATTGGAAAGAGCTCGCATTATAATAGCATTTTCAGGACAATTCTCTTTGCAGACCATACAGCGAATACACTCTTTTGTATTGATCTTTTTATGTTCAAGGTCTATTATTTCTGGGTAAGGACAAACTT
>QMNM01000223.1 GCA_003647765.1 Candidatus Cloacimonadota bacterium | reverse complement strand
TGAAGTCGCTCCAAAACAAATTTCAAATGCTTTAACTCCAGTTATGAGTATTAGACCTAAAAAATTAAATACACATGGATTGGTTAATAGAATTTCGTCTATCTTAGAAGGTGCTGAAATTTATTCAGATGATGATGATATTTATTTTGAATTAAAAATAGATACTACTCTTGAAAATGATTTTTTCAATGATATTAATCCGGATGATTCATCTATGGAATTTGATTATTCTGCTGATGGTTGTTCTGGTGGAAATGTAATAGCTAAAGGTTATACAAAAAAAGATGGAACAATTAAAAATATTGATAAAAAAAGATTAGCTAAACATTTATTAAATGTAAATTATGATGGAACAAATTCATCAACATTAACTTTATTAGCAAAAACATTAAACGACCCAACGGCAGATGTATTCGCTACATTTAGTTGGGCTGAAGACGATTAGGAGCACAAATGACAATTTTTATAAAAAACCTTACTGATAAACAAATTAAGATTCATTCATTAAAACTTGGTTTACAAGCAAATGAAACAAGAAAATTAGTAGCATCTTTTGATAAAGAATATACAGATGCAAAAAATGAATTAGATATTTTAGTGGACGACAAACAATTAGAAATTATTGATTCATTAGGACAAAATCTTACAACCTCTGAGGTATTTACTAATAGTGTTGATAATAATCAACAAAAAATTAAAGATACTTCAATTCAATCAAGCGAACTAAAAGAAGAAAGATTTTATTATGTTGAAGATGTATTTTGTGTATCAAAAGATGCTAGGATAACTAAATCTTTCAAAGGATATGCTGACACATTTAAAATTGCTGTTAAACAAAAGTCTATTAAATATAGAATCAAATCTAAAGGCATAGTTATGCCTTGGCAATATCTTAAACAAGATAAAGAGAATATTCTTAATTTTGAATATAGATTATGCGACCCTGAAATAGAGATATTATCAGATGAAGCAGATGTTTCTGTGAATATATACATTGATGGTTATGTTACCAATGTATCACCAATAATTCTTCAAAATTTCATTGATACTTGGTATGAAAATCAATCTGCATGTAATAATACAGAATGGTATGGAGAAGCTGGTTGGTGGGACGACAACAAAATTTCAGAAGAAGGTGAATGGGCTTCTTGGAATTGGGCTTCTAAAATTGGTAGTTTTACTAGTAAAACAATCAATGACTATGCTCTTAACATTGGTACAAAAATTATACAACAAAATGAAGGAGCAAAGTTGATTATACCATCTACCTATAAATCTTTAGATGGTATTGATAGTTCAGATTTCAAGGTTTTTAGAAATGAACAAGGTACATACACTATTGAATTAGTAGGTTATAATGATTGGGCTTCATGGGATTTAAACACCTTTAAAGTAGAAATAGAGAATATTAGATATTTAGAATTTGAAGACCAAACATTTGATGTAACAACAATGGAACTAGGTGAATGGAATGATAGATGGACTGATTCACAATATTATGGTTCTACAGGACTTAAATTTGTTTCTGAAAATGCAGGATTTAAATCTGCTATTGGTTCATATACTGTTGGTTTAAATGGTAAGCCAAAGGTTATTAAGCTTATTATTGATGACCAAAACCAATTAGAACCAGGTGCTCCACTTACGGCATTATCTGAAGGAGAGTATGATTTCTTCATTATTGCAAATGGAGCAGACGCAGTTACTATGGATAGTGTAATTACATTTGATATAGAAGGCGATTATCCATTACTTAAAGTTGATGATGTTTTAGTTGATTATCCTGTATATTTTTCAGACCCAGAATTAAACTATGATGGAAAAGACCACTTTATATATGAAGATGATAATAATGGTGGGACAAATATTCTTATAGAAGATTTACCAGGTTTAGGTGATGAAGATTTTGATGATGTTATTCTTAATGTTAATTTCCCAATGACAGATAAAATTAGTATTCATACACCAGAAACTATTGAAGAAGCATTAAGTTGTGAATTATCAGAAACTAATATTATAGGTATTACAACAAATGCTCATGGCATTGGAACATATGCAATGGGTAGAATTGGTGATGGTGGTCATCAGGCAGAACATACTGATTGTCAACTATGGAGATTTAGAAATGGTACTGATAGTGAATTAAAAATTAAAGTGTTCCATCATACAAGTAAGAAGACAGAATATTATACTATCCCAGCAAATACTGATATGTATAAACTAACACCTTATGAACATGAGTTAAAAATGTATTGGGAAGAAGTTAAAAATAGTAAAGTAAGAGTTAAGTATTCCAAAAAGAAACATACACACAATATGTTTAATAATAATATAAATCTAAAAAATGAGAGCATTCAAACAATTGTTGAAATTAATGAAGCTTCATATAAATCATAGGAGATAAATTATGGCAAAACAAAGTAACTTCGTTCAAATGGATGGAACACCAAAAATATATGTTTCATCAAGACAAGAAAACAGCAGATTATATTACACTAGTGAATTTGATGATGTTGTAGGTGGTAATAGAGGTGGTGGAGCTTCAATGTTATTTAGAAACACTGACGCAAAAGAAGAATTAATTCTTGAAGGGAGCTTTATTGATGACATCTATCTTAAAGATGGCTATTTAATGTGGGAAGAAGCTGCAGTAGGTGATTGTGTTTCAATGGAAATAGTTCTTCCAGCAAATCAACCTATGCCAAAAGCAGAAAGAGATGGAAATTATGATTTGACAGATACAGGACTTGTAGAAAATACTGAAGGAACAGGAGGGTATATTATGTATCCTGTTGATATTATTATTGATAGATTTGTTAATAATTTACTTATTCTCGGTACAAATACTACTGGTTTTATTATGACATCTAGTGATACAGCTATACTACCTAATATTTTTAAAGTAAGAATGACAATATCTTCACCTACAACAAATGTAAACTTAAATGTGGTTGTTGCTTTAGAAACATACAGAGAGTTCACAGTATAAATCTACATTAAGCGTCCTTTAAGACAAAGTTTATTATACTTCGGTTGATAATAAATCTTAAAGGACACTTATGAATGTAATTGTAACGAAAAAATCTTCTAAAGGCTTAGAAGTATCTTTCTTGAACAAGAAAGACTTAAAATCACTAAAATCGGATATATTAAAGGCTAATGGCTTTGAGGCTAAAAATGCTCAAATGGTAATTATGGATGATGATGTTTATGGTACACCCACTTTATTTGTTGGTGTTGATGGGGTTAAATCGGCAGATGATTGGCGAGTTCTTGGTATGAAAATTACTCAGAAACTTAAATCAATTAAACTTAAATCAGCTACAATTGATGTTCCAAAGAACTGTTCTGCTTTTGTTGAGGGTTTATACCTTGGAAATTATGATTTCAACACTTACAAATCTGAAAAGAAAAAATCTACTCTTAAAACAATCTACTTAACATCTAAATACAATGTTGCTAAAACTGTTAAAAAAGCTGTTGCTGGTGCAGAAGCACAATGTTTAACTCGTGATTGGGTTAATACTACTCCCGAAGATGCTAACTCTGATACAATTGAAAGAGCAGTTAGAAAAATGTTCAAAGGTACTGATGTAGTTGTTGATGTTTATGGTGAAAAAGAGTTAAAGAAACTTGGTATGAATATGCACCTTGCTGTAAATCGTGCTTCAAGACATACTGCTAAGACAATCAAACTTACTTACACTCCAAAAGACTTTAAGAAGCATAT
>QMNM01000222.1 GCA_003647765.1 Candidatus Cloacimonadota bacterium | reverse complement strand
TTTGTGTGTTTTCGTGTAATTTTGTGGCTAATAGGACGCTTTAGCGTTCTTTTATTGATTTACCCAGTGAAATATAAAAATAGATTAGACAAAAGATGTAGAGATAAAGTAATTATTTCACGGAGTAAAGCCTCGGTGTTTACACCGTCCCAATATCGGTGATTAGTTAATTCAACAATTAAAAATTTCAACACTCATTTATACTTAATTTGCGAAAGTCCTGATTTATCTATTATCTTTCTTATTTCATTTACAAGGTTATGTCTTGGTATAATTATTTGTGCTGGCTGTTCTTTTCTCCATTTATCTCGGTCTTCAATCTGTTTAGATAGTTTCTCTCCTAATTTCAAATCCTTTATAGTAATTTGATTATTTTCAAATTCATCCGAACCTAATATCACTGCAATATAAATATTCTTTTTGTCAGCATATTTCAATTGTTTTTTAAAGCCACCTTGTCCAAGATACATCTCTGCACTTATACCTGCATTTCTTAATTCCGCAGTAATCTTTTGATATTCTAACATCAAATTCTTGTCTATAGTTGTTACCAAAACAGGAGGGAAAGCAGATTGAACCTGTGCCTTATTTAGCAGTTTAAGAGCTACTAGCAATCTATCTACTCCAATTGATGCACCTGTTGCCGGCACTTTTTTGCCTAAAAATCGCTGAACCAAATCATCATAGCGGCCACCACCTGCTACACTACCAAATTGCTTTTTATTGCCATTCTCATCAGTAATATCAAAAGTCAAAAAAACTTCGTAAATCGGACCTGTATAATAAGTTAAGCCCCTAACTATTGTAGGATCAAAAATTACTCTATGCTCATCAATTCCAATAACACTCAGATATCTATCAATATCCTCTAATTCTTGAATGCCATCCAAACCAATTCTTGAATTGCCTATAACAGATTTTAATTTTTCACAAAAGTCCTTTCTGCTTTTACTCGTAATATTTAAGTAATCAATGATGATTTTTACCTGTTCAGAATTAAGTCCGACACCTTTCATAAAATCGCCAGATTCATCTAATCGTCCAGTTGTCAATAGGTCTTCAATTCCTGAAATGCCAATTCTATCTAATTTATCAATGGTTCTAAGAGTTTGTAATGCTAATTGAGTTAGGTTGCTTTCATCTAGGAATATTTTTATTCCTGCTGTTTCCAGAACCCCATTAAGAATTTTACGATTATTGACTTTGACAATATAATTTTCTCTTTGGATGCCTATTTTTTCCATTGCTTCTGCAAGGACAGAACATATTTCGGCATCAGCAGCCATTGACTCAGTGCCTACTGTATCAATATCAAATTGTATGAATTCTCTAAAGCTGCCTGGTTTTGGTTTTTCAACGCGCCATACAGGTCCTAATTGATAGCGACGGAATGGCAATGGCAGTTCTGGATATTGAGCAATGATTCTTGATAGAGGTGTAGTAAATTCATATCTTAATGCGATCCATTCATCAGCATCATCTTGAAGAGCAAAAATACCACCTTCTGGTGTATCTGTCTCAGGGAGAAATTTGCCCAATGTCTCTACATATTCCATAGCTGGCGTTTCCAATGGCTCAAAACCATAAAGTTCATACACAGCCCTGATTTTATCCAACATTGCATTCCTAAGTTTGATGTCTTCACCAAATAAATCACGAAACCCTTTTGGCCGTTTTGGCTCTATAAATTTAGACATTTTTACTTCCTATAATTAACTGTATTTATTCAAAATAAAAAATTGCTTTAATTGTATCAATCCGTGAAGCTTTAAGAGCAGGATATAGACCTGAAAAAAATCCAACTGCTATTGCAAATAACATTCCAATTGTAATGCCTAAATAAGGAATTGGGAAAGAAAGTTTGATTGCATTACCTAATATTTTCGTTAGAAAAATAGCCAACATAGAACCTACCAGTCCACCTGATACAGCCAGAGCAATTGCCTCTACAATGAAATGAGTAAATATATCAAAATCAGTTGCACCTACACTCTTCCTCACGCCAATCTCTCTCATCCTTTCATTTATAGAAATTAGTAAAATGCTAAATAAACCAATACCTCCCACAAAAAGAGAGATTGCCGCAATACTCGTAAGAATGATATTCCAGTTCTTCATCTGTTTGTTAATCATATCTGTGATTTCTAACATTCGTTCTGCAATATTTTGTAATTCAATGTCATGTGCCATCTGATGTCTACCAAGTATAATCTGTTTCACCTGATTATATATTTTCCCTACTTCATCTTCTGATTGGGCTTTCACTAAAAGATAGTCAATTTTCTGATTTGGTCTGAAATATAAAGAAGCAGTTTTTGATGGAATAAAGCAACTGCGATGCTCTCTTCTCCGCTCCCAAGTATTAAACTGCATACCTGAATTGGATTCACTATATTTGTCTAACTGTAGACTGCCAATAACATTGAACACAATTCCATTTGCTGATACATATTCACCTAAAGCGGATTTTTCTCCAAAAAGTTTCTCCTTTAATAATGCTCCTAATATACACACTTTATCTGCTCTTTTATTATCAAAATCTGTGAACCACCTACCTTCTGCTAATTCATATTCACGGTCAGTTAAATACTCTGTCTTGGTTCCAACAAAATTTATCTTTTCACTTTTGTCCTGAACAATTGCTTTGTAATTACTTTGTGTTACAGGAATGATATATTCAACATTCTTTACCTTTTTGACAATTGCACATGCATCACCATAATTAAGTGGTTTGAACCTTTTTTTTAGTTTATACTTTTTTAACCGCGATTCATCAGTTGGAAAATTAGAATAGATAATCAAAGTCCTATTCCAGCCAATAGATTCCATACCTTTTTTAACTAATTGTTGTATTCCATAAACAGAGGAAAACATTGTTACAACAGATGCTACACCAATAATAATTCCTGATAGAGTCAATATAGAACGGAACTTATGATGTAATACATTTATTAAGCCAGTGCTAATACTTTCTACTAATTGCATTGCTCTCCAATTCTGGATATATAGTAAGCCACAAAATTACACAAAAAAACACAAAAAGAGAAATAGCACATTGAAAAACGCTAACTAAAGCCATTGACTAACACAGATAATAAATTAAAATTACTCTGTGTTCTTGAATATTAGTCTGTGTTCTCTGTGCCTCTGTGGTTAATTTTATCTGGATTCGCGACGACAATTTTGTGAAGTTAATTTAACCTAAATTCAAATCCCTGTCCGACCTTATTTTTAAACCTTATCTCGTTAAGAAAAGTGATTTGCCGAATAATATGCTCATCAGTATTCTGAAAATCCACAATAATTTGCTTGCACATTTTCTCTTTTAAGATGGTATTTACTTTTTTGTCAATTTCTGTGCTACTATCTGCTAAACTATTAGATTTAATCACACATGATAATTCTGGAAATTTATCAATCTGATCAATAATATCTTTGTCATAATTACTCATTATTTCTATTATGGTTATATCAGTATGGAGTTCTTTTACTTTATCTTCAATCAATTGCCGTTTTTGTTCATTATCTTGATTATTGTCAATAACATACAAAGTATCAACTTCTAAAAAGTTAACAATTTCATAGCCTGTTTCATGTATTGCGTAAGTAATCAATCCTCTTACCCCACTGAAAATGAAGAAGATTGCCACCAGAACCGCTAAATAACGAGCAAACTTTTTAACAATATAAATCTTGTTCAAAAAGCCGACAAATCCTAATGGAATAATATATATAATAGTGCCAAA
>QMNM01000221.1 GCA_003647765.1 Candidatus Cloacimonadota bacterium | reverse complement strand
TCTGTGTAATCAGTGTTCTATTAAACTTTTCCTATTTTCATAAACTTAAACCGTGCTTATCCGAGTCATCTGTGTAATCAGTGTTCTATTCTTATCAGTGTTATTAAAATCCTATCTATATCGTCCTATTTTTAATATCTTGCCAATATTTGCATTTTCGTCAATTTTAGGCACAATTAGCTTTGATTTTTTTGTTGAAATTAGAGTAGTAACACCTGGTCCGTGGCCAGCCCAATGGCAATCCGCATGGATTATTATACCAATCGTGATTGCATTTTTATAATATGTTCTTCCATATATATTACAATGGTCTTTAATTGCCACAAAATCGCCGAAGCATAGAGTATCCAATTTATATTTTTTAACCATTTTTTTATCAGCGGTCATAATATCATAATCACCAGTGCCCATAGAAGTAGAGCCAACGCCAGAACCCATCAGCATTCCAGGAATTATCAATTTCACTGGAATTTCTAATTTGCCATCTTTTTCCAATATACCCCATTTTTCTAAAAGTTCAGGGTCAAGATTGAACAGATGAATATCAGGATAATCAAGTAAT
This sequence comes from Candidatus Cloacimonadota bacterium, assembly GCA_003647765.1. Lineage (GTDB taxonomy): Bacteria > Cloacimonadota > Cloacimonadia > JGIOTU-2 > B8-G9 > B8-G9. The sequence continues at coordinate 3,192 of QMNM01000221.1, read as the reverse complement.
TTCAAGCCCTGTCCGTATCCTTTAATTAGTATTTTATCATCAAGCCTCATCTTTTCCAATGTCTCATCTGAGAAATCAATAATTATATGTTCAGCCCCGCCATGATGACCTGTAACAATTCCTGTATCACCTTTAGCATCATTGGAAACAATTTTGGCTGTATTGCCTATACAGGAATAAAAATGATAGCCAGAATTAGGATATTCATACTTGTTCTTTTCATCTAATATTGTAGAAACGCAAGGTTCTAAATGGTCAGCTGCCCAGCCAAATGCATTATCTCCAACTTTGACATTATAAACAATACCACCTGTGCCTGGGAGTAAAAATGGGATACCTTCAGCATCTACACCATAATGTCTTCTATGTCCAGGATTAGCAACTGTTCCTTGCACAGACATTTGCACTAATTTTTCCTTATTTGTTCTCATTATTTCCTCCTACATTATAAAATTCTTATTACATTTATTGCTTGAATGCCTCTATCTGTCTCCAATAAATCAAACTTTACTTTATCATCTTTTTCAAGTGTTTTGTATCCTTCCTGTGATATTGATTTCCAATGGACAAAATATTCTCCATCATCTTCTGTCTCAATAAAACCATATCCTTTATTTTTGCTAAACCATTTCACAGTACCTTCTAACATCTTTCCTCCTTCTTTGTTTAATAGCACTTGCTTCTCTATTTCTAATTCAGAGAAAACAGAAACTCCTTGTTTTCTTAATAAAGCAGAAGTTACACCTTCACCAGAAACTAAAATTCCATTACGATAAACAAATGAACTCCCACAGGATGGACTATTATCTTTTAACACGGCTTTTTTAATATTAAACATTTTACAAATTCTAAAAGTTTCATCCGCTCCTCTCAAAAACTCTCTGCTTAGATTTTTGCCTTGTTTATTAACTAAATTTTCACTACCTTCTATTGTATCTATTCCATCACCCATTTTGAATTCTGTTGTGGGCCTCGGAGTAGGCAGTCCGCCTAGCTGTTCCGGACAAACAGGTAATAATATATGCCTTTCTCTTAATCCGATAATCTTCTTATTTTCTTGATGCCATCCATTATGACGGCATCTTATTCCTAATAAACAAGCACTTACTAATAATATTTCCATAATACAGGTTTTTCTTTTCTTAAAATTAGTAGTCAATAAATATTTGACTATTTATAATCAAATACAAGATTTTGATAAAAGATATGGAAAAATATTTGACTATAAATAAAAGTAATTGGGCTAAAATTGTCATTAAGAAGTCAAGATTTTTTAGTAGAATACTTTTTGTATCCTCTAATGTAGAGATAGAAAATATTTTACAACACATAAAAAGGGAATATAAGAATTCTACTCATATAGTTTATGCTTATCGTCTAAATAAAGGAAATTATATTGAGGATTATTTTACAGATGCTGGTGAACCAAAATATTCTTCTGGCCCTCCAATTTTACAACATCTGCAACAAAAGAATTTAGTAAATGTACTATTGGTAGTTATTAGATATTATGGAGGCATTAAATTAGGTATAGGTGGCTTGATTAGAGCGTATAGTGAATCAGCAAGTATAGCAATAAAAAATGCTAAAATCATAGAAAAAGTAATTTATTATAAAATAGCAGTTTCAACTGATTATGAGAATATCGGGAATACAATCAAACTTATAAAAAAGAATAATGGCAGAATTGTTGATGTCAAATATGGAGAGCAAATAGAGGTGATTACTAAAATTACTAAGGATCAATTTGGAAAATTTAGTAATTTTAGAATAATAGAAAAACTTGACGATAAATATTATTGAAATAGCTTGATGACAAAATGCAAATAGAATGGAAAATGACATATACAGGACAATAATACTTTGGAAATCCTGTATGCTAAACACGAAACTACAGTCAGTGGTCTACTTTGGAGAGTTTTCCAGAGTTGGGCACAGATTATAGAACCAAAGAATTAGGAGAGAAAAATGATTAGAAATGAAAAAGGATTTAGTGTGTATACTGTAATTAGTATAATTGCTTTTTTAGGACTTATTTTCATTTTGTTAATACCGCGTTTTTTTAATGTTCATTCTCGTGAAAAGAGAGAGAAATGTATTGCAAATATGATGAAGATTGAAAAAGCGATTAAAAAATATATGTCTGAGAGAAAGCAATCTTTTGATGGGGATTTAGTAGAATTAGTTAGAACTGGATATTTAGAACATGCTTATGTTTGTCCAGAAGGTGGACCTTTGGATAAATACATTGCAAAAGGTAACTATGAAACAGGAGAAATCACTGTAAAATGTCCTCTGCAAGATAAATTCCCAGATCATATATTACCACATAGCAAATGAGTTATTCACTTATTTGTCAAATACTAATAAAATTTACATTCTTTAACTGAGTAATGAAAATTTTCCTTTTTGTTGGCATTTGTGTTTAATTATGTATTTTATTGAAAGTTATCATTTCGGAAGTATCAAGATAAATGGCAAAGAATACAATAGTGATTTAATTATCTATCAAGATAAAATTGATCCTGACTGGTGGAGAGATTCCAGCCATAATTTGTTATTATCTGATATTCCTGACATAATAAATGCTGAACCGCGGTTACTTATTATTGGCACTGGTAAATACGGATTGATGAAAGTTAAGGCAGAAGTTAAAAAATTCTGTAAGCAAAAAGGAATTACACTCTTTATCGGCAAGACGGACAATGCTGTTCAAAAATATAATGAAGTTATAAAAAAAGAGAAAGTTATTGCCGCATTCCATTTAACTTGCTAAGACTTGATAATACGAAATTCTTGGTAAAGTTAGATATAAAATGAGGTATAAATGAACAAACTCTATTTTGGAGATAATCTTGATATTATCAAGGAATTGTATCAGCAAAACCCGAATGGCTTTATAGATTTAATCTATATTGACCCACCATTTAATTCCAAACGAGATTACAATATTCTATTTGAGAGTATAGATTTATCAGACACGAAAGCCCAAAAACAGGCATTTGCAGATACATGGAGCAATGTTTCCTATTTTGATACTTTGAATGAGATTCAGGAAGTAAATTTAGATTTATACAATTTTTTGAAGGTATTTGATAATATCAATTTTTCCAAGAGTGCAATATCATATTTAAGCATAATGGCAATACGGATTTGGTATATGCATAAACTTCTTAAAGATACTGGTAGTTT
>QMNM01000220.1 GCA_003647765.1 Candidatus Cloacimonadota bacterium | reverse complement strand
GTTTCAACGGTTTTTCAAGGAGAATTAATAATGTCACATTCATTAACGAGAATTTGGATTCATGCAGTTTGGAGTACAAAGGATAGATTTCCATTTCTGAATAAGGAAAAACGAATTAAGATAGTTAACCATTTAAAAACAAGGTTTGAAGAATCTGAATGTGGAGTTAGGATTATCAATGGCACCGAAGATCATTTACATGCCTTATTTATCTTAAACCAAAATGAATCTATAAAGGATATAATAAAAAATGTTAAGGGAGAAACATCTCATTGGATAAATCAAAGTAATTTTTATAAAGCGAAATTTTCTTGGCAAATAGGTTATGGTGCTTTTTCAGTCAGTGAGTCGCTTGTGAAAAATGTTGAGCAATATATCAAAAATCAAGAAAAACATCATAAGAAGATGAGTTTTCAGGAAGAATTGAATAAGTTTTTGAAGGCTTATGGATTATTGGATCAGGTAACGCCCTGAAGGGCGTATTATTTTTATTTTTCCCTGTACCCCCAGTCGTAAACGACTGGGCTACGGACCACAGACCATACATTTTATAAATACAAAAACTGTCATTAGTCCAACAATTTAATGAATAAAAGGTTTTTGTCTGTGGATAAGCAGATCTGCACTGCCGTTAAGTTAAGCAAAATGTGGAGAACTCTTCCCCAGAGGAACAATATAAGTGAACCGACTCTGGTTCAAAGAACTTGAATCGGGTTGGAAGCTATTGGAGGGAATTTTAATATGAAAACAGTGCAAGTGACCTTAGATGAGGATCTGGTAAGAGAAGTAGACAATGTGGCAAGAAAATTACATACCACTATATCGGCATTTACTAGAGATGCATTGAAAAATGCAATTAAAAATCTTCATATTATGCAATTAGAGAGAAAACATATTAATGGCCACAAAGATAAGCCCATTGATATTAATGATGTTGAGATTTGGGAAGAAGAACAAGACCGGGGTAAATAATGGAAAGAGGTGAAATAAGGTGGTACAGATTTAAAGAGCCTGATAAAAAGAGGCCTATCGTCATTCTAACGCGAAATTCAATTTTGCCTTATCTGCATTCTGTTACCGTAGCTCCAATAACATCAACAGTACGAGATATACCAACAGAGGTCTTTTTATCAAAAGAAGATGGTATGAAAAAAGGGTGTGTAATTAATTGTGATAATATCCAGACGGTCTTGAAAAGTAAATTAGGGAAAATAATAACTACACTAAATCAACAAAAGTTAGCGGAATTGAATAAAGCCGTCCAGTTCGCATTAGAATTAGAATAGCCACAGCCTCCTTTGGATGTTAGTTAAACCCGACTCTGGTTCAAAGAACTTGAATCGGGTTGGGCGACCATAGTTCTAATAAAGAAAGGAGCAAATCATGAAAAAAATATTATTAATAACACTTATATTAGTTTGTCAATTCTCATTCGCTCAAACACCTTCAAAATCAGAATTTATTGACCCATTGAATAGAAAAGTCATCGGCTTCAAAGAATGTTCTTCAATGAACGATTTTGGAAAAGCATTTCACATGGAAACAGTTTATCAAACAGAATCAAAGAAAAATGCTAAAGACCAATTGGTCAAGGTGATTGTTAATAGCATTCTTTATCCGCACATAGAGTATAAACTAAACATTTATATTGCTGATTTAGAAAATGAGGGCTATACAGTTGAATTGGAGTCATTTACAAGTGGCACGCCAGAAGACATCAGAGCAGAATTGATATACAGTTATAACAATTTCAATTTACAAGGAGTTGTGTTCATTGGCAATCTTCCATTAGCATGGTATGAAGAAACTGGCAACATTTCCTGGCAATTTCCTATTGACCTGTTCTTTATGGATATGGATGGCTATTGGTATGATAATAATGGCAATGGCATTTATGACTATCATAGTGGCGAGACAAAGCCAGAGATTTGGGTTGGTAGAATAAATACTGCTCGTCTAACCTGGGATGACGAAGCAAATCTGATAAATAACTATTTCACCAAAAATCACAACTATAGAATAGGCATTCTTTGCTTGCCATTTCGGGCATTAGGATATTTTGATGATGGTTTAGGCGGTTCATATCAGAATATGAACCTGATTTATCCAGAAGTTGATATTATTACTGATTATAACACGACCACTGCGGATAATTACAAATACTATCTCCAACAGGGCTATTATCAAGTTCATTTGTCTGCACATTCATCTCCCTGGGGTTCAACATTCAAAATAAATAATCAACAGCCAGGTGGTGGAACTTTTTTCAATTATGATGTATATTCTACAATACCACAGGCATTTTTCTACACCTTTGTATGCTGTATGCATAATCGCTTTATTGAATTGAACAACATTGGCAATTGGTATCTTTACTCATCAAATTATGGTTTGGCAGCTCTGGGAAGCACCAAAACTACTTATGGCGTTGAATACAATGAGTATTATTCTGCTTTGGCAAATGGTTCTTCAATTGGGTCTGCATTGGTCATTTTTCTTAATGAAAATTGGTATGCAGAATATTTGAAAGGATTGACCATTTTAGGTGACCCAACTTTGATTATTCAGGAGAATGTCTATGATGAACAAAATATTTCTGAGAATATCCCTAAACAATTAGATGGCTATCAAATTGAGATTTCGCAAGTAACTACACATCCTATGACAGATGGTCGGCCTGTTTCAACTATTGATGGCACTGGTAATCTCTGGTTAATTTGGGATAGTGGCAGATATGTGCGAAGTGACCAATATGTAAGTTCTTATGATGGAAGCAGTTGGAGTAATCCGGAGACAGTTGGCTTTGATGAGTATTGGGATTTACATCCGGATATTATTCATAATGGCAATAATATCTGGGCTGTATGGCAGAGTTTTCGTCAGTATCATTATGATGATGTTTGCAATTTTGATATTATGGCTTCGTCTGATAATAACTGGACTCAAGCAATCAATATCAGCGACCCTGATTGGCAGAATATTTGTTATGAAGTTGAACCAAAATTAGCAGTTGATAATAATGGCAATATGTTTGTTGTCTGGAAAAGAGAGACAGTAGAAGGTGGTGCGATTTATTTCAGCAAATATGAAAATTCGCAATGGTCTGATGGAGAAGAAATTGTATCAAATATGGAAATGATAAATGACCCTGTTTTAGTTTTTGATGGCAATAACGGACACCTATTCTTTGAGTCAGATTTTGCTGGTTATAGGAATATCTATCATTCAATTTATTCTGATAATGTTTGGTCAAGTCCATATATGGTAACTGACAATGATTGTAATGCTTTGGAGCCAACAGCAGTTGTGGATAATCAAGGAACAGTGTGGCTATTTTATCGTGCAACTATTGATAATAATACAGACATTTATTGCAGAAGTTATAATGGGAACTGGAGCGATGAAGTACAAATAACAGATAATTATGGAGTTGATGTCAGTCCAGCTGTATGTAAAACTGATAATGGAAAAATCTGGATTGTCTGGGCAAGAAAAAGCAATTTTGTCAAATACGATATCTACTTGCGAATATTGGACAATGGACAATTTACAGATGAGACCATTATTTCAACTGATGCTGGAAATGATATGAGTCCAGATATTTGTGCTTATCAAGATGGAGTGGCAATTTTCTGGCAAAGTGATAGAAATGATAATTGGGATATTTATCTGGCTTTGGTTACTTATGAATATACAAATATTGACGATAATCTTATGCCGAGTATTTGTGTATTGAAGCAAAATTATCCTAATCCATTTAATCC
>QMNM01000219.1 GCA_003647765.1 Candidatus Cloacimonadota bacterium | reverse complement strand
GCTTCTATACGGTCGTCAGCACCTACTGGTTTCAGTGGTGTTATGAGTGTAGATGTTGCAAGTATGTATCCATCAATGATGAGCAATTCTTCATACGATATTAATGATGCTTCATGGTATATAGGTGTTTCATACCCATTTCAAGTAAAGAGAATGAATATGAGTGAAGTGTTTTCAATGGGTAAGGATTGGTTCAAGGCTCGTAGTTTTGAGAGAAGATATGAAGCAGAAAAATATGCTCTGGAACAATTGTGTCAATGGTCTGATGGTGATTGGGAACAAGACCTTAGAAATAAAGAGAAGCTTAAAAACTTTGATGATGATCACCCAGAGTGGCTGATATAATGGGGTTAGTTATGAGTATTTTAGACAGTATATCAAAGAAAAGGTATTTAGTAGATGATAATAAGTTGGAGAGTGTTTTTACTCTATCAAAAAAAGACCTCTATCAGGCAACACCTCATTATCATCACAAATTTGAAAGAATGATTGATGCTCAGAAATATAGGTTAGAATCACTATATAATCACTATAAAGCTAGGTCAAACAAAGGATTAGCAATAGAGTATCTTAATAGGTTGAAAAATATTGAAGCGGACCACCCAGAGTGGTTGATATGAAAGATAAACAGTCTGAATATTTTGAGAAACTAAAAAATTTTGATGAGGAATATCCGGAATGGTTGATTTAAGATACAGACTATGAAGAACTGTATCCGGAAGATTTTATTTAGTTGCCTATTACAGCTTCTTTTACTTTATCTTTCCCAAAATCAACAGCTTTTGCTTTGATTGCATCTGCAGTATCATTAATCTTATCAACAGAAATCTTCATATAGCCGTGGAATTTTAATTTCATAGCTTCTGTGAAAGGCAATTTGTTGATAACTTCAACGTGCTCATTATATGTTTCTTTGGACAGTTTATGTCTTTCCATTGCTAACACTATATTATCAAGAGTAATTACTACATAAGTAACATTGTTATCTGCACTAAATTTTGGTGTTAATTTTCTTGCTTTTACTTGTGGCTTGAAAGTATATTTTGGGCAAACTCTTTCAACAAAAATTCTTTTTTCAACTCTAACAAAATTAGAAGTTTCAGGTATCCCTGGAATTGTCAACATTTTATTTGATTTAGTGATACCGTCATTGAATGTTTGTCTTGCTAATTTATTTCTTTCTAAACTTTCCAAGAATGGATCTAAAGCGGTTATAACCATGGTTTGGTTGTATTCTTTAGATGATTTATACTTACTACCATCAATTTTTAATGTGTGAGTAAATGTAGGGCATTCTTGTGGAACATAACTAACATCAACCACAGTTTCAATTCTTGGAGTAACATCCCACCAACACCCTGTAAGCATTGGTATAAGTGATACTACGATTAATATATGTTTATATTTAGTCATAATTATCCACCAAAAGTGATTTCTTCACCATCATTAAAGTCTTTATTCTTTTCTACTTTTTCAACTGCAATAGTTTTTCTTTTTTTAAGTTCAACTGCCGCTTTAATTTGTATAGCTCTTATTCTCTTGTCATCTTCGTCTTCTATTTCAACTAATTCAGCTTTAACTTCTTCATCTGTTAATTCGGCATCTTTCATATCCGCATCTCTTACTGCTTTAACATCTTCTTTAGCTTTAGATACTTGAGCTTTAGCTTTATCAGCTTTCTCTTTACCAATCTTATCTTCTTCTAAATTGTCGGCTTTCTTTTCTTCTTCATAACCTTTTCTGATTTGATTTTCAGTATCTTTCTTACTCATAAAATCAAAAATTGAACCTAAGCCACCAAATACACCACCGATTGCTTCCATAATTGCTGTAAACATAATATTTCCTTTTTATTGGAGTAAGAAACCCTACTCTGTTTTATTTCTATCTGCTATTAGCAGAATAATTCATTAATTTGAATCAGTTGCTATTGCAGATACTGTTCCACTTTGTTTGTCAAAGTTTACGTCAAAATCAAAATCACCAATATCTTTGTAGTCGCTTCTTGTTTCTAACCATTTGTCAAGAGCTTCTTGAGCACTTTTAGTGATTTCAACTTCTGCATCATCATAAACATAAACTATTTCTTCTTCGTCTTCATGACGAGGATTTGGATTTTCATCATAACTTTCAATACCCGTTACTTCAACTTCAATCATATCTGGATATGATGGGTCATCAGAAGCATTTGAAATTTCAATCTCTTCTCCTGCTTCATCAAATAATACAAAATCAACTTCAAATACTTGTGAGTCTTCTTCTGTATTACTGCCACCATTATGCTTCTCTGTTTCTCTTGCTAAATATGTGTCATAATCAGCTTCATATAATATCTCGCCTAATTTCATATCAATTCCTTGTTTTCTTTTATTTATCACTTGGAGTGATTAATTCTTTGAATAATTCAAGTAACTTATCATTTTCCATGTTGAATAAATCACCACCATATTTACTTCTGATATTCTCAAATGCTTGTCCAACTCTCATATCACTTTTACCAAGTGTCATTAAACATTCTGAAATTTCTTCTATATGTTCAGTTCTATCTATTGATTTCTTACTAAATGCTGTGTTCACTGATGCAATTATGTCATCAATATTAGTTATTTTATTTTCTTTCATGTCTTTTCCTTATATGTAGTATTCTGGGAAGTCAAGTAAATCATATCGTTCCACCATTATATCGAGTGCCGTTGTAAGTGCTGCTGGGTATGGATTCCGATTGAATCTATATGCCACACCGTCTATACTATTAACATAGTCAAGTTCAGTTCTAATACCATTAATTAACTCTTGTGGAGTATATTCTTTTCTCTTTAGAAACCATCCAATAACATTGTTATCCAAATGCCTCTTTACAACTGCTGCATACTTATACTGTTGTGATATACCATAAATAGAAACTATAAAGTTTCCAGTTTTACTTTCAGTAGCGGGAATTATACCTGCATTCATATCCATATCTCCGGCTTTGTATTTTGACTTCGTTCAACTAATTCTATTACAGAAGAGTTCATTTTTACCTGTCGCCTTACAAAGCAATCCATCAAACTTTTAGCCATTTCCATTTCATCTATGAATAATCTGTATTCAGATTTCTTTACTGGAAATTTCTTTAGTTTTTGTTTGACATCATCTTTATTAATAAACTCAACAGTTTGGTTATTTTCAGAGTATCCCTTAAATATAACCTTAATGAAATCTGGTGTTGGTGTCTGACTATACCTTACAAGAAATAATTCTTGATTTGGTCGTAGCTTATTAAATACAGTTGAATTATACATCTATATTTTCCTGCTGGATTACTTCTAAATCTGGGAATGAAATCGCTGTCATTTTCCCACGAAATTTACCATATCTTTTTTTAGGATATACACACCCACTATCAATATTTGCGTAACCACGAACCTTATCTATGACTACATAATCCTCTGTAAGACAACCATTAACCTTGTCATTGCCACCTATTCCGCCCTTAAAGGCAAAGTTATCAATAGGTGTATGACCAAATACATTAAAGAAATTTGTTTGTGTCTTCTTTGGAACTCTTCTTTCCCATAAAGTTATCATCTCTATATTTGATACTTGGTGGTTGTAATCAATCATTTTGTGTTCGGTTATTTCATCAGTAATACCTATATCAACTATTTGCGAAGCCTTAATGTACGATTCGATATTATCTCCAGAAGCCGAATGAGATACCAAGAGGCATCTACCTTTGTCATCTATTACCTTTGTGTCAATATACATGACAGGAAGATTTATTATC
>QMNM01000218.1 GCA_003647765.1 Candidatus Cloacimonadota bacterium | reverse complement strand
TATTTGTAACAAGTCGCTGTTGACCTAATGTTGATGGAGACCAATAGAATTCTGCTTCTGGTGCAACTCCACCTGCATTATTGCTGTTTGAACTCTGCCAATTATTGCCGTTATTTGCTCCTTCTGTGTACCAGCCATCAGGTGGGAATGTGTCAAAATGCTCATCTACTAAAATCGGAGGGGTGCCGATTATGATGGAAAGCAAGAATGTATTAGAGAAAGCACCGTTATTACAAGATACATCTAAATCAAAATCTGTTTGATGACCTGCTGGTGTAAGTAGAGAAGCAAAGATATTTACATACGCACTATCAATTTGTCCGGGTTCTAAATCAGCAAAATCAGTCAGTTGTCCATTTATTGTAATATACTGGTCATTAGTGTAAATATCTGCAATAATATTTTCTGCTGTTTCAGTGCCATTGTTTCTCAATACGATATATAAATCAGCATTTTCTCCAGGGTCTAATTTTCCATCACCATTTCCACCAATTGAGTCATCAATATAGTAATTATCAACAACCAGATTTGGACCTTGAATAAACTCTGCTGATATTGCGTCCAGATCAAATCCAGCGTCAGCTACATTAGCACTGCCATCTCCATCGTCGTAAATTTTGATAAATTGTGCATCTGGCAATCCTGATACACTAATATTAAATTCTGTCGTGCCAATACCTGTGCCAACACTAACAAACGGACCATCAATAGATTGGCTTACATAACAGGTAAATCCTTCTGGTGAGTCATCACCTTCAAACACAGTGAAATCATTATAAGGACCATCAAGAATAGGATATTGCATATCAATAATACACCAGCCATTCTTACCAATAGAATAATTTATATTATCAGGAGCACCTAAACAACCTGGCGTATTTCCTTCATCAGCATAATTATTATCAGGAATCTGACTTGCAGAGAATTTATAACCATAATGAGTCGGCTCTGCTGTTGGTTGAAGCTGAAAATCTGTTACAGCAGAACCCATACTTGGAACTACAATATCAGTTACAGTTTGACTTTCATATCCATTAGCAGTTATAGTTATTGTATAGGTTCCTGGCAGGACATATTTGTGATAATCGCCTACTTCTTTATCAGTATAAGTTGGGAAATAATCATTCACCCATACGATTGCTTGGACTGGATCGCCTGTTTCTGCATCTGTTACAACACCTTCAACACCATAACCACTATATTCCATCATTGCAATCATAGCAGGAATATTGATACTCCAATAATAGTATATCTGAGAAGTAGGCGGCTGTTTATCATACGATATTTCCATTGACCAGCTAATTGAGCCCATCATTCCGTAATTAGTATCCTTTGAGCTTCCATTTATAGGATACATTCCTGTGCATCCCTGTCCATATTCCAGATTAGCATATCCAGAGGTAGAGGAATAAACGCCTGCCAACTGCATTATGTGGTTATAATCAGGGCAATGGTCTGGACGATAACTCCACGGACAGGAGATATACTCTGTTCCAGCGTGATAAGTTGTATGAACAACAAATTGGTGATTATACATACATTGACGCAGGGCTTTTGTTTCTGGTTGGGAATATGCACCCCAACTGCCTCCCCAGCCGTCCCACATATAGCCCCAATCACGGTTTAAATCTACTCCATTAGCATTGTATCTTACAACATGCACACGACCATCAGGATTGACCATTGGATAGAGCCAAATCTCTCTTGTGTTCACTAATTCTGTAATTTCTTGGTCAATTCCATAATTTACACATAGATGACGAATCATTCTAACCGTATTTTCAGAACAACAGAGTTCGTCACCGTGAATACCGCCATCAAACATAATTTCTGGCTCGTTCTCTTCAATATCTACATTATCACTAATTACACAAGCAGTTAGCTGCCGTCCTTCAACTGATTGACCAAACATTACTTTTTTGCAGATATCAGGAAAAGTGGTTGCACAGCTATCCATCAATGCAATAATGTCATCATACCAATGCCATTGCTCTTTGGTTTCTCTTATCATTTTAGAATGTGCCTCAAGGTCAGGCACTAATATTTCATATTCAAGGCCAGTTGCTTTCAACTTTTCTAATTCATCTGGAATAAGATATACTCTTGCAAATCCAGGATACACATCACCATTAAATCTCAATTCTGCTAACTTCTGATAATCCTCATTCGTGTACAGATTAACCCTAACTTCCATTTCCCCTTTTCGCCATGCAAATGCATTAGAGCATAGAAAAATGGCTAATAATAGGGCCAACATTATTTTAAGTTTCATGGTAATCTCCTTGTTTTATAAGTTTAATCCAAAAGTTCATATCTGATTTATTCAGTCAAATTTTTTTGAATAAAAATAAATTTAAATAATTGTCATTTTTTTAATTTCCTGGATTAGCGTTTTCACTAATTCTGATTCTGGAATTTTTCTAATGGCTTTGCCATTTTTAAATAATAATCCCTCATTTCTCCCACCAGCAATACCAATATCTGCTTCTTTTGCTTCACCAGGACCATTAACTATACAGCCCATTACTGCAATCTTTATATCCTGTTGAATGTTTAATTTATGAATTTCCTTTTCCACTTCTTTCGTAATATTTATGATGTCAATTTCTGTCCTACCACAAGTTGGACAAGCGATTATATCAGGACCTTTCCGTAAATCCAATGATTGTAAAATTTGTTTAGCAACTTTAATTTCCTCAATAGGATTCTCTGTAAGAGATACGCGAATTGTGTCTCCAATACCTTCTGCTAATAGAGTGCCAATCCCTATTGCTGACTTAATTGTTCCAGCAAAAGATGTTCCTGCTTCTGTTATGCCCAAATGAAAAGGATAATCAACTTTTCCTGCTAAAAGCCGATAACTTGCAATAGTCATTGGCACAGATGAAGATTTAAGCGATATTTTCATATTATAAAAATCTAAATTTTCCAATATTCTGATATAACGCAAAGCACTTTGCACAATTGCTGTTGGAGTAACGCCATATTTTTTCTGCAAGTCCTTTTCCAAAGAGCCGCTATTTACTCCAATCCGAATTGGAATGTTTTTCTTTTTTGCCGCATTGACAATCTTTTCAGCCACATTTTTGACTTTGATATTTCCTGGGTTTATTCGTATTCCGTCTACTCCATTTTCTATTGATTGTAATGCTAATTCACAACTAAAATGAATGTCAGCAATCAAAGGAATGTGTATATTGTTCTTAATGATAGTGATTTTGTCTGCGGACTCTTTATTTGGAATGGCTATCCTGATGATTTCACAGCCAACTTTTTCTAATTCATTAATTTGTTTGATAGTTGCCTCTGCATCTTTTGTATCAGTATTAGTCATTGATTGAATAGAAACAGGAGCATCACCACCGATTTCTATATTACCTAATTTTATTTTTCTGGTTTTGCGTCTGGAAATGTATTGCATTTATATAAATCCCTCTTAAATTTGAAATTTGAAATTAGGATTTAGAAATTAAAAGTATGTTATGGTCAAATTCTAAAAAAGATCTATGAAGCCAGTGCTATGTAAAGTTAGTTTTGAATACATTTTCTATATTGTATTTTTTGATGTTGATAGAGACACACGATTTTAATAGTGGGTATGAATATCAAGAACTGATGTATTAACAATTTTTACCACATTAGAAATTTGGATTTTGATATTTTATTAGACTTATACAGGATTATCCATTTTCACCGTGAAACCCGACTCGAGTTCAAAGAACCCGAGTCGAGTTTCTGCGAAAAAAATCCCGTAGGCATGAAATAATTAT
>QMNM01000217.1 GCA_003647765.1 Candidatus Cloacimonadota bacterium | reverse complement strand
ACTAAAAGTTGGTGATGTAGTATATTATTATAGGACTATTAACCCAATGAGAATTGGAACAATTAGTGCATCCTTAGTAAAGAAAGTCATCTCTCAGATTTTTGAGAGAGACGATGGTTCAAGAGCTATAAGCCTTGAGGGTGGTGGTGTAATACTTAAAGGTGTATTGCCATTATTTGATACTAATAAAGATAAACTATTGTATCGTAAAATTAAAGACATTAAAAAGAAAGTTTATGGCACAATATATGGAAACCAACCATTAAAAGCTTATCCAAATGGTTTAATGCAAAAATATCAAGATATATTAGAACAAAAAAATGTTCAATCTATGTTGGAAAAATATCCAGAGTTGTTAGTATGACATTAGATGACTGGAATAACTTAAAAGTTGGACAAAAAGTATTTTATTACAGAAAGCCATATATTCAAGACTTATCTACATTCTCTGCAGTAATCAAATCTAAAGTAATAGAAAATGGAAATACAAAGTATGATGGTTTTATAGGTAGTCACTATATTACCAATATTGATGCATTGTGTGCTAAGATAATCACTATGAGAGGGATGATAACTTCAATGAATTTAAGAACTACTCATGATGTTGACTTCTTAAATTATAAGGGTCCAACTACAGAACAATTAAAAGAAAAGTTCAATAAAATCATGGCTCAGGAAAATGTTAAGC
Organism: Candidatus Cloacimonadota bacterium; assembly: GCA_003647765.1. GTDB lineage: Bacteria > Cloacimonadota > Cloacimonadia > JGIOTU-2 > B8-G9 > B8-G9. Next base: position 3,082 of record QMNM01000217.1, on the reverse strand, counting down.
CAGTGATTGAAAAATATCCAGAAACATTTATTTAAGGAGCAAATATGACATTAGAAGAATTTGAGAACCTACAACCAGACCAAGAAGTATTCTTTATTAAGAAAGTAAGAATCAAAGACCACATGACTTTTTCAAGTGGAGTTGATAGATATGCTGTTCGTGAACAGAGAATACACACGACTAAATCTTATCCACATGAAAAAGGTGATATTTGGTGGGCTATTAAGGGTGCTAAAGGCTGTAAAAATGCCAATAGAGCCTTACATAAGAATGCTCTGACAGAATGGTATTTAGACAAAGACGAAGCACTGTATGCCAAGCTAAGATTTATGGATAGAGCAATTAAAAATTGCAATATGCCATCTGTAAAGAGTCAACCAGCATTCAAATACAAGATGTTAAGAAAACAGAAAAATGTATTAAAGTTGGCGAATATTTACCCAGAGTTCTTCGTATAATGAAGATTGTTCACGGAAGTGCTGGAACTTGGCACGGTATTGGTAAAGAACGAGAAAGATATGATTTCTTATTCCCAAAGAATAGAGAGTTTGACAACTTTATTGTTGATGGACATTTTCAATGGGTTGAAAATAAATCCTGGCCAAATTTAATTGCTCTGAATATACAGGTTAAAGATGAAGTGACACCACTCAATGATATTGGTAAGATTCAATTTGCTCTTAATCTTATTAATAATTATAAGGTGTCAGATATAGAAGAAGCAATGATGCAATATATTGAAAAAGAATTACCGGAGAAAATGATATGAAACCTTTAAGAGATAAGCAATTAGCACATGTCCAAATGAATTATGATAATATTGTGGTCTACCATAGAACAAGAAAAGTATTTAGATTATTTGATAGAAGTCAGAGAAGTAAGTGGAATAAGGTATTAGGTTACTGTTCAAAATCTATGGAGTTTGCAGACTCTGATAGTATGATTGATAGAACATTAAATGAATATACTAAAAATAAGAGTCTGTACACAATGTTCTATACTAATGATGATTTATCAGATTATAGAACAATAGAAGATATCGCAGATGCGTATCCACAGAACTTTATTTAATAATGTAAAATAAGGAAATAAAATGATAGAAAGAAGAAGTATTACGGTAAATGTGCCAGAAGGTTCAAATGCTGATTATTACATACCAGATGAGATTGCCAATTGTTTATTCGACAATGGTATAACACAAGAACAAGTAATTACAATTAATGAAAAAGATAAAGATGGTATTTACACCATTTCAATATATTATATTAAAGGATAACTCTAAAAATCAAATAAAATGATATTTTTGTATAAATAGATATAGAAAGAGGTTTTTCACTAAGACTTCTAATCCTCACAAGCCAGTCTTGATTAGGGGTCTGAACTTTTAGTGAAAAACAAGACTGGCATCACTCTTTCAAATTAACAAGAGAGTGTAATATGAAATCAAAAATAAATACGAGACTATTGTCAAGAGAAATATTCATTATAGGTGATTATAAAAACATGAAAACTGAAACAGTTTTTAAATGTAAAAAGAATCATACTTGGGAAGCAAAACCCGATAATATTTTGAATAAAAATGGAAAATGTCCTTATTGTTATCCAAAATATAAAAAACAATCAATAACTTCAATCAATAGTAAATTAAAAGAGAGAGGTATTACTTTATTAGAAACTTTTAAATCTATAAAAGAAACAAAAATTTTTAAATGTAATTATACACATACTTGGGAAGCTAATATTGATTCAGTTGTTAATGGTGGCAATGGGTGTCCATTTTGTTCAAATAAAATCAAATTAACAACCTTAGACTACAAAAAAGAGCTAAACCAATCACAACCTTATATAATTTTAAAAAGTGAATATATTAATAGAGTAACAGAAGTAGATTTATCTTGTTCTGTATGTAATCATACTTGGTCAAGATTACCAAATAATAAAGGTTGTCCAAAATGTAATGGTGGTATTACTTTAACGAGAGATGAAGTACAAGACAAATTAACAGAATTGGGTAATGGTATTAGTATAATTGGCGATTACATTAATGATACCACCAAAACTATGTTTGAATGCTGTAATGGTCATCCATTTGAAACAAAATGGTCAATTCTTAGAGCAGGAAGTAGTTGTCCAAAATGTATTCAAATCAACCAATTGTACCATAATTATGATTTTTATAAAGACAAGCCAACAGAATTATATTATGTAAAAATAGGAACTATTTATAAAATAGGTGTTACTATAAATGGAATATATAATAGATTTAAATATGATTCAAAATTAAAAGAGAAAAATATCACAATAGAAATTTTGGATAGTTGGCACTTCCAAGATGGTGGGAAAGCGTTCAATATTGAACAATCAATATTAAAAGAAACAGAAGATTTGTTATATACCGGTGAAAAGATTTTGGATGGAGGAAATACTGAATTGAGAATAAAACCGTTTGACAATATAATTAATACGATTTTAAGTGATAATAATGTATAATTAAAACAAAAAGGGTGAAAATGAGAACACATTATAATACAGATGTTGGTGAAGATACAATAGAACAGAAAATAATAGTAACGGGATGGATTAATTCAATTAGAGTTCATGGAGAACATTTATATTTCATTGACCTTAGAGATAAGAGTGGAATTGTTCAAATTGTAGCAGACCCGACTGTAATAAGTAATGAGATGAAAGCATTATTTCATACTCTTAGAGATGAATGGGTAATTGAAGTATCTGGACTTGTTAGACTAAGAGGTGAAGGTCTTGAAAACCCCAATTTAATAACGGGTAAAATAGAGATTGTTGCGGAAGATGTAGAAGTGCTCAGTAAAGCCAAAACTTTACCTTTCCAACCAGGTGATAAAGAAGTAAATATGGACATCAAGCTGAAGTACAGATACTTAGAAATGAGAGATGTTGAACTTCAAAAAACTCTTAAAGCAAGGAGCACTATTGCTCATGAAATTAGAAATGTTTTATTTGATGAAGATTATACTGAGATTGAAACACCAGTTCTAATCAAATCATCTGAGGGTGGAGCTGCTGAGGTTTATGCTACTTCTAAACTATTTCCAGGAGAGTT
>QMNM01000216.1 GCA_003647765.1 Candidatus Cloacimonadota bacterium | reverse complement strand
TAGATAGAAGACATCTAACTGGGGAAACACAGAAAAGAATTTAATTTTCCAATACAAAATTTATTTGAAAATTCTGTGCCTTTGTGTCTCTGTGGTAAAAAAATTTGCATAAAAAACTGAGCAAATAATAGGGCGTAATGCGTAATGCGTAATGCGTAATGCGTAATGCGTAAAGTATATGGAAAAAATGATATTACCTATCCAAATTTTATTGTTAGTTGGGATAGCTGCTTTAATCTGGATTTTATTATTTAAGAGAGAAATTAGAAGAGGCATTAAATCTCTAAGTTTATCAGAAGAGAGGTATAAAGCCCTTATTGAAACTGCTCAAGAAGGGATAATTGTTGTTGATCCTCAGGAATATATTATATTTCTTAACAATAAGTTTGTTGATATGCTTGGTTTTTCTAAAGAAGAACTACTCGGTAGAAGTCTAGAATCATTAATCAGTAAACAAGATTCTGAGCGGTTATTAAATGAGACAAAAAAACGGAGAAATGGCATTTCAAGTAGATATGAGATGACATTCATTACAAAAGATAATATTCCAAAAAAAATGTTGGTTTCTGCTTCACCTTATTATGATGAGTATGGAGATTTTCAAGGCACATGGGCTTTACTTACAGATATTTCAGATTTGGTAAAAACAGAAAAGGCATTAAGAGCATCCGAAGATAGATATAAAAATCTTTTTGAGAACTTTCCTGTTGGAATCTACCTTTGCGATACGAACGGAAATTTTATAGCAGTTAACTTTGCTTTATTAAAAATGCTTGGCTACTCTTCAAAAGAAGAGTTTATGAGTCATAATATTGTAGATTTCTGCGTAAATAAAAAGGATATTTCAAAGTTAAGACGAGGAATTAAACATAAGAATGTGTATAGTGATGAGCTACTTTTACAAAAAAAAGACAACGCTATAATTATAGCTTCGTTAATTATCAATAAAACAACCGACTTGGCTGGAAATATTGTTTTTCAAGGTATATTACAAGATATTACAGAACAAAAAAAGTTTCAAGAGCATGTTCTTCAATCGCAAAAATTGGAAGTCATCAGCAACCTGGCTAAAGGTTTTATTCATGATATTAAGAATTTATTAACTCCTATAAAGGGATACACTTCTCTTATAGAGTTAAAATTAAAAGATGAAGATAGAGAATATACTAATAAAATAAAACAATCTATTGAACGGATTGAAGAATTGTCAGAGAGATTATTGGTGTTCTCCAAAGCAAAGAAATATCATCCTAAAGTGATTGATCCAGTAGAAGTGATTGAAGATGCATTAAAATTGGCTTTTACAGGTTATTCTAATATTTCAATAAATAAAAATTACAGTACGGAAAGAGGAAAAATTAAAGTTGAAGTAGGTCAATTTCATCAAGTTATTATGAGTATATGTGATAATGCGCGTGATGCTATGCCTGATGGCGGGGACTTCAATATAACTATTGGCAATGTTAAAATAGATAAAAATAATAAATTATACGAGAATTTACCACTGAATAATGATTACATCAAAATTTCTTTTAGTGATACTGGAAAAGGAATGGACGAAAAAACAATACTACATATTTTTGAACCATTTTTCTCTACTAAAAAATATGGAAGTGGACTTGGATTATCTGTTGCTTACCGAATTATCAAAAATCATAATGGATATATAGATGTATATTCAAAATTAGGTGAAGGCACAACTTTTAATATTTATTTGCCTATTGCTTAATGTAATTCTTCCCAACTATGAAGGAGAACGAAATGAAAAGTAAAGGAACTATTTTAGTTGTAGATGATGAGGAGCTTGTTAGAGATATAGCTAGTGCTTTATTATCAACATTAGGTTATACTGTAATTGTTGCAGATGATGGTGAGCAGGCTTTGAAAATTTATCAGGAGAGACAAAATGAGATAGATGTTGTATTCCTTGATATTACTATGCCAAAAATGGATGGCAAGAAGACACAACAAAGATTGAAACAGATAAATCCCCAAGTAAAAACTGTCATTTCAAGTGGTTACGATATTGACATCAATAAGGGTATATATAAGGATTTGGGCTTTGCAGATTTCATATCAAAACCATACAGTATTCACAAATTATCTAAAGTAATAGAAAACTTGATAAAGTAGTGTTCTATGTCTAATGTAGATAAATCAGTAGTGCGTAATGCGTAGGGCATAAAGCGTAATGTTATCTAAACAAAAATTTGAGGAAATCGTAGAACAATATGCAAAGCAAATTCTAAATTATATCTACAAATTAAGCATACGGATAAGTCGTGAAGATGCAGAGGACTTAACTCAACAAGTATTCATCTCATTATATCATCATAAAGATAGAATTGACCATACTAGAAATATTAAAAGTTATATTTTTACTATTGCACATAACAAAGCAATCAATTTCTTAAATTCCAGAAATTATAATAAGAGCAGATTGACATTATCATTAGATAACCACCACTCTGATAAACATTTACAATTAAGATATACTCTAAAAGATAAAGACACTCCTGAAATATTATTTCAAAAAGAAAAACGAAATACAACAATCTTAAAATTATTAGATGAATTGCCTATCAAACAAAAAACTGCAATAATATTACAACATTACCATAACTTCAATTATAAAGAGATTGCTGAATATATGAATATAACTAAATCTGCTGTGGAATCACTTATTTTTAGGGCAAAAGAAAAATTACGGAAAAAGTTAAGAAAATATCGCCAGTTTTTCCCCGAATTATTGTAAAGATTTAGTAGTAAGGAGAGGAGTGATGATAAGAAATAGGAAGACAAAAAAATCTATTTCTGCGTATGTTGACAGTGAATTATCAGAAAGCAAAAGCAAAGAAATCAAAAAGCAGTTAAAAGAATCTATTTCCTGTCAGAAATATTATAAGGATATTCTAATGTTGAATAAGATTTTGGATAGCTATAGTGAATTGGAATTTTCCCCAGAATTGAAGAGTACGATTTTAAACGCAGTTAAAGACAAAGTAATTTATACTGAGCCAGTTTCACAATATCATTTATGGAATAGATTAAAGAAAAATTTTATATCCTTATCATCAGCCGCAATGATATTTCTTGCGTTAACAATAGGATTTTTTCTAGGAAATGCTTTATTCAATAATAATGATGAAACCTCAGATTATTTTCTATCTGATAATAGTTTTTATGTCATTTATGAACAAATTATAGAGGATAGTAATGAAAGATAGAATAATAATTGGTCTTTTGATATTTTCATTGGCATTAAATTTTGTTATTCTTGGTTTTTTTATTCATCATAGACTAGTTCCTCAGGGAATTCCTAAACAGGACTTTCCATTAAGAAGATATTTGGAAAGAACTGAGAATGGACGAGATTTAATTCATAATGTTTTGCCAAAGCATAGACGGAAAATTATGGAACTGAAAAGGGATTTATTTCAGCACCGTCAGGAATTTTTCAATCAATTACAAGCAGAAGATATCAATTATAAAGAAATAGAGCATCTTGTAGATGATATTATTCGTGTGCAATCTGCATTAGAAAGAGAAATTGCTAATAGTATGACAAGTATTAGTCAAAAACTAAATTATCCAGAACGCAAAGAATTACTTAAAAGAATAATGAATAAAAGAGCAGTGCCTTATAGGTCCCCACGAAAGAATCATATAAAGAATCAGGAGAGAGATTAGATATGGCAAACTACAATACAATTATAGTTGTGTTTGTCTGCAATACAAAATCCAACGCATCCTGTGTGTTTTCTTTGTGTCTTCCAATAG
>QMNM01000215.1 GCA_003647765.1 Candidatus Cloacimonadota bacterium | reverse complement strand
GACAATATAAATATGTCACTCCTATGGAGTTCTATATTTTTCTTGTCATTGTTTTTTACAAATATATTACTCCTAACGGAGTTTTAATTGAAAATTTGTTCTAAAAATCCCGTAGGGATGAGATATTTTCCAGAATAGGCTGATTAATTTTGCCTATGCAATCCCGTAGGGATGAAATAATTATAGCAATAATTACAGAGGCAAATCATAGCTCCGTAGGAGCGATATAAATAGCTTTAACCATTTTTACCCCATTAAAAATTTGGATTTTGATATTTTATTAGACATTTGTAATTAGTTATTTTTAATTCCTTAGATAGTCCTTTTATCTAACCTTGGAAGGTCATTCTACTTTTTCTCAAAAAATATAAAATAAATCATCAGAATAGTAATACCAACTACAATAGAAGCATCAGCAATATTAAATACATACCATCGTTGAACAATAAAGTCAGGAAAATCAAAGTCCAAAAAATCTGTTACTTTTCCAAAAAATATCCTATCTATAAAATTGCCAACAGCACCTGCTAAAATAAAAGTATAACTGTATCTTGTCCAATTAGTTTGTGATTTTAACAATAGATATATAATAATTATTATAGCAATAATTGAAATGGATATAAAGATAATATTATTTATTTTAGGCCTAAAAAGAGAAATTCCAAATGCTGCGCCATAATTCTGTACAAAAGTGATACGAAAAAAATTACCTATAACTGAAATATAATAGCCAGGATTTTTGTCAGCAAATAGATTTCTAATATATATCTTACTAACCTGATCAATAATCAGAATAGTAGAAAATAGACCTATTGTGCTAAAGCTTATGCCTGATGCAGATTCGTATTGGTGAACAAATCTGTTTCGGAAAAATTTATACAAGATTACCTAAACTTCACTTTTTTATTGTAAGATTTATGGTTATAATAGTGGTTATTATGATTATTTCTTTTCTCGTATTTCTTTTGACACTCAATACAACTTACTGCATAAGGCACTGCTTTTAGTCGCTCCTCAGAAATTTTTTCACCACAGTAGATGCAAGTACCAAAATTATTACTATCAATTCTTTTTAAGGTTTCATCTAATAATCTTAAATGTTTTAATTCGCGCTCTAATATATATGTTTCTTTCTCACGCTCCTGTGTATCAGTACCAATATCAGCAAGATGTATTGTGTAGTTAGATAAATTTCCAGAAGCATCCTGCATATTTTTAGTCCATGTCTCATCAATGTCTGATATTATACGAATGGTATTTTCTCGCTCTTTTAATACTAATTCCCTAAAGAATTGTAATTTTTGATTATTCATTGGTGCATCATCTCCTATATTGTTTTATAAATTCGCTTAGAAGTATCATCATACTTTTCTTAACTGTGGATGCTGTCTGTTCTATATTTTGCTGAATATGTGGCTTATTATGAAATAAATTAGACATATTAGTAATAACAGATATTGCTAATACTTTCATTTTGGAATGAATAGCAACAATAACTTCTGGCACAGTTGACATTCCTACCATATCAGCACCCATTTTTTGTAACATTCTACATTCAGCAGTGGTTTCCAAACTTGGTCCTGTAACTGCTACATAAATTCCTTGTTTTAATGTTATATGATTCTCATTTGCTATTTTCATCATTTTTTCTTGAAGATGCTTATCATAAGCATTATGCATACTTGGAAATCTTTCTCCAAAATTGTTAAGATTGTTTCCTACTAAAGGGTTATGTCCAATAAAATTTATATGGTCTGTAATTAGTACTAAGTCCTTTGGTCTAAAATTAGGGTTAAGTGAGCCAGCTGCATTTGTAATAATTATCAATTCTGCACCCAATTTTCTGAATATTCGTATAGGAAATGTAATTTCTTTTAGCGAATATCCTTCATAATAATGCATCCTACCTTGCATTATCACAATATTTTTGTTGTATAAATGTCCGAAAACTAATTTACCTTGATGTGATGGTGCTGTTGTCATTAAGAAATTCGGGATTTCACTGTATAAAAATTCCTTACTATCTTGTAATAATTCTACAAGATCACCTAATCCAGTGCCTAATATTAGTACTATATCAACTTTTTCAAGTGAAATTTTTTTCAGAAATGATACTGTTTCTTCTATCTGCTCTAAATATTTATTCATTTTCTTTTTAACTTTTAGCCACGAAAACACACAAAATTCCACAAAAATATATTTATCCAGTTAAATATAACCATTTTATCCACAGTTAAAACTATGGACTAATCCTATGAGAGTGAGTTAGCCCATAACTTCAGTTGTGAGTGAAAGGACTAAATAATCCCATTTTCATTATTTTTAGAGTAAACTCATTATTACTTTAATGTTTGTTTTAAGTTATTTAACTGGATTAATCAGCGTCTTTACTCAGTGTTATTCTGTATGCCATTTCTTTTCTGTACAATTGTTGGATTTAGAATCCTCTTTTAATAATTCTAATAAAGCGGAAATTTTAGCACTAAATTGAGATATAAATACTTTTTTTCTCTCTTTGAGATTAACATAATCGTGTTCCAAAAGTTGAAGATAATTTTTAGATTTAGCAATTTTCTTATTAGCAGTAGAAATTGCCTTGTTAACAATATCTTCTCCTTCTAATCTAGCTTTTTCTATAATATTAGAAGCTTCTTTTTCAGCATTCTTTATCATCTTATCTTTGATGCTTTCAGCCATTATTAGAGCCCGCTCTATTAACTTGTTTTTACCTTCCAATTCCTGTAATTTGTTTTCTGTATCATTAATCTTAATTTTTAGTAATTCTATCTCTTGATTATTTTTTTCTATAATATCAGCAAGTTGAGAAAGATATTCAAAAACTTCATTTACTTTATAACCATAGAATGATTTTGAAAAAGTTTTATTCCTAATCTGCAAAGGTGTTATATCTTCTAAACTCATATTTATTTCCTACATTGTTCTTGCAAGATCAAACAAACTTGCAATAATAAATCTCTTTATAAATTCAATAGCAACAATAACGATAATAGGAGAAATATCAATTCCCATTGATGGAACATATCTTCTTATCGGTGCTAATACTGGCTCAGTAATGGCAATTAATAATCTTACCAATGTATTATAAGGGTTTGGCGAAAACCACGATATTAAAGCCCTAATAATTATTATCCAAATATAAATAGATAGCAAAGTATTTAAAATACTAGCAACAGCTATCAAAAAATTTCTAAATATAAACATAATAAATAATCCTGAATAATGAAATTAAACTATACTTATTAGGATATGATTACGAAATCAAAATTCGTTATCTCTAATTTTGCTTGTAAAGAAAAACTTTTGCCGTTTATCAATTATCAATTGCGAATGTGTTTAATCATTCCAAAGCTGATGTCTGTATATCTTCCATAAGCTTTAGCAAACTACAAAAAATGTTTAGCCCACATTAGATAGTGTATTGCAGATTAAGAAAATTTCTTAAATGGCTAAAATAGAAGTAGTCAGACCGATCTTACTGGATTTGTATGATCATACAGGATTTATAATCCTGTATTTTACTGAATAAAACACCATTACAAATGGATCATCAATTTTTACTGTGTATACATAGCGATTAATACAGTGTTTGTGCAAAATTTCAGGCAAGAACACAATGCGAAGTGCGTAGAGCCACACCAAGATTTTCTCTCCGTGTACATAATTTTTCTCTGTGCTCTCTGTATCTCTGTGGCAATGGAGAATATTGTGTGGAATGACCACTATACATTTCAATTGATGCAATATTCTATCTTATTTCCCAAATCAATTAAACTTTTTTGAAGT
>QMNM01000214.1 GCA_003647765.1 Candidatus Cloacimonadota bacterium | reverse complement strand
TACACTGCGAAAATCCTATAAATATAAAATAAGTTATGGTTTTCACTTTGTTAATTAGACACAGAAAAACACTGAATATGCTGAAAAACACTGATAAATTTCTATTGTTTCATAATTTTTTTATCCGTGTTATTCAGTGTCTTTAGTCAGTATTCTTCAGTGTGCGCTTTTTTGTAATAAGGATAAAGATGAAAAGAGCTATTGGCATATTTGATTCTGGTGTAGGTGGATTAACAGTATTCAAATCCATTAGAGAGAAACTACCAGCAGAGCACATTATTTATTTTGGCGATACTGCTCGTGTTCCTTATGGACCAAAATCAAAAGACACTGTTATAAAATACTCCATACAGAATGCTCTCTTTTTAATGCAATATAATATAAAATGTTTAGTAGTTGCTTGTAATACCTCTTCGTCTGTAGCTCTTCCTGTTTTAGCAAACCGATTTGATGTGCCAATTATTGGCGTTATTCGTCCTGGAGCAGAAAAAGCTGTATCCATTACGAAAAACAAAAAAATCGGTATTATTGGCACAGAAAGAACAATCAGAAGTCGGGCTTATGCTCATGAAATAAAAGAGATAGATGCAAATTGTCAGGTATTTAGCAAAGCTTGTCCACTTTTTGTGCCTTTGGTTGAAGAATCCTGGGCAAATCGTCCAGAAACCAAATCTATAGCAAAAGATTATTTACAAGTTTTATTAAAAAAAGACATTGATACTTTGATATTAGGATGCACTCATTATCCAATATTAAAACCAATTATTGAGGATATAGTAGGAAAAAAAGTTAAGATAATAGATTCAGCACAAGCTGTTGCTGATATGATTACACAGGAAATTGCTATTTCAAAAAATGGAAAATTAAAAGGGAAAAATAAATTTTTTGTTAGTGATAATATTAAGAAATTTGTTACAATCGGAAGAAATATTATTAACTGTGAAATAGAGGATATTAGTTTGGTCTCTTTAGTAGAGACCTGGTACCCGAACAGATAAAATATATGAGTCCGCTCTAAAATCATTGAAGATGTTAAATCAGATTCTTTTTACATTTTACCCAGTTAGATAATTAAAATTTAACAAAAAAACAGTGTCTCAATCTAAATATCTAACAGGGTGAACCCACAGTTAAAACTGTGGGCTAATCTTATGGGAGATAATGAGTTAGCTCACAAGTTCAGTTGTGAGTAATAGAATATAATTTATTAAACGAATACTTCTTGTTTTCTTGAAGAAACTGTAAAGTATTATGAAACATCCATATCAGCGAACTGACACAAAGGAACATGAAAATTATCAATAATTTAAAAAGGTTGGATTTTGTGAATAATATATTATGTTAGTGTTTCTTCGTGTTCTTCGTGGCTAAAAAAAAGTGATTTTCAGATGAAAAATAAGAATAAAGTATATGATTTCATAATCATAGGAGCAGGTGTAATTGGTTGTAATATTGCCAGAGAATTAGCGAAATATAATGTGGATATATTAGTAATAGAAAAGGAAGATGATGTAGCAAGTGAAATTTCTAAAGGGAATAGTGGTGTTCTTCACGCAGGATTTTATCAACCACAGAATACATTGAAAGCAAAGACAAATGTGCGAGGGCTTTCCTGTTTCAAAAAATTATCCGAAGAACTGAATTTTGAAATGCGGATAAATGAGAAATTAGTAATTGCTATGAATGATGAAGAGCAAAAACATTTAGAACATCTATACGAACAAGGCAAAAAAAATGGAGTCAAGGGTCTACGCCTGATTTGTGAACAAGAGATAAAAAGGATTGAGCCGAATGTTAATGGCAAATATGCGTTACATTCATATAATAGTGCTATTATTGAACCATATAAGTTCACTATTGCTCTTGCTGAAAATGCCTGTCAAAATGGTGTTAAATTTCTCTTTAATGAAGCAGTTATTGGAATTGATAAACTTGATTCTATATTTCGGGTAAGAACATCTAATAACAATATCCATTCAAGCAGGTGGGTGATAAATTGTGCTGGTATGTATTCTGATGATGTTTCCGAACTTGTAGCTGATACTGAATATAAAATTCATCCGTGTAAAGGTGAATATTATATTACGGATAAAGTAGAGGATCTTTTTCAAAGAATGATATATCCTGTGCCACCGACAAATGGATCTAGTTTGGGTATTCATTTTACGCCTACTATTGAGCATAATGTTCTGATTGGACCATCAGCAGAATATATTGATGAAAAAAGCGATACATCTAACACAGCGAATGCAATGAAGAATCTGAAAACAGAGATTTACAAATATATCCCTAAGTTAGCAAATGTTGATTTTATCAGGAATTATGCAGGAATAAGACCAAAGCTAATCAGTGGCAAAGATGATAAGAAGTTTGCTGACTTTGTAATTGAGGAGAACAAGAAGGTTGACCATTTCATTGATTTGATAGGGATTGAATCTCCTGGCCTGACCTCTGCTCCTGCAATAGCAGAGATCGTGATTGATATTATTGGTAATAAAGAGGATTTAGAATATAATAAGACATTCAATCCGCATAGAGAAAAGTCAATAAGATTTGCAACATTGCCTCTTGATGAGCAGGCAAAGTTGATTGAACAGAATGAAGAATATGGAATTATTGTCTGTCGCTGTGAAACTGTTACACAGGCGGAAATTATCAATACAATAGAGAATCCTCTTGGGGTTCGCTCTCTTGATGCTATAAAACGAAGATGTCGCTCTATGATGGGAAGATGTCAGGGTGGATTCTGCACTCCAAGAATCGTGGAAATCCTTATTGATAGATATGGACTAAAACCAGAAGAAATTTACAAAAACAATAAAGAATCTAATCTATTTTATGGACTGATAAAGGATTGAGGTATTGGATGATAAGGAAAAAAGTAGATGTTGTAATAATTGGAGCGGGCCCAGCTGGGTTGGCAGCTGCTGTGTCTGCTAAAAGACAGGGAATAGACAATGTAATGCTATTAGAGCGCAATGAATTTCTTGGTGGTATACTTTTACAATGTATCCACGATGGCTTTGGACTTCATTTATACAACCAAATGCTGACTGGGCCTCAATATGCAGAAAGATTAATTGAAGATTTGGAAAGGGAAGATGTACCTTATTTGCTCAATAGTATGGTAATAGATATAGATAAAAATAAGCTAATAACTGTTGCCAATATAAAAGGATTGCTTCAGATAGAGGCAAAAGCGATTATTTTAGCGATGGGCTGTCGTGAACGCACTCGTGGTGCTATTGAAATACCAGGATTTAGACCAGCAGGTATATTCACAGCTGGCGTAGCACAAAATTATATGAATTTGAAAAATCTCAAGCCAGGTAATGATGTAGTCATATTAGGTTCTGGTGATGTAGGAATGATAATGGCTCGCCATGTGGCTCTGGAAGAGGGAATGCATCCTGTCTGCGTCCTGGAAATAATGCCGTTCATAGGCGGACTAACAAGAAATAAAGTCCAATGCCTTGATGATTATAATATTCCATTGCATTTGTCAACTACTGTTACTGACATTAAAGGCAAATATCGGTTGGAAGGGATAACTACAAGTAAAGTGGATGAGAACTTGAAGCCTATCAAAGGAACAGAACAAGATATTGCTTGTGATACTCTGTTTCTGTCAGTAGGGCTGATACCCGAGAATGAGCTTTCTAAAAAATCTGGTGTTATCTTGTCAAGAGGGACAAGAGGAGCAGAAGTAGATAATAATTACGAGACAAATATGTCTGGGATTTTCTCTGCTGGAAATGTTCTACACATTCACGATGTTGCTGATTATGCTTCCTTTGAAGGATATTATGTCGGAGAAAAAGCGGCTG
>QMNM01000213.1 GCA_003647765.1 Candidatus Cloacimonadota bacterium | reverse complement strand
TGTCTTTCTGTCTTCCATCTGAATGGCAAATTGGATGGGTTGGATTTTCACCAACTGGCAATAATACGCTTCGTGGCGCACCAGAGGACACAGAGATAATATATTTAATTCCTAATTCCTAATTCTCTCTCTGTGTCTCTGTGGCAAGAAAATGGAGGAAAAAATGTTAAGAAAAACAAGCATTGCGATACCTCTATCTTTACTTCTGCTATTCTCGTTATTATCAGCAGATGTCTTATTAGGAGATGATGATGGTTCTGTTTATGCTATTCAAACAGGAACTATTGAAGGAACAGTTACTCTATCTGGTGGCAGTGGTAATGTAGAAGATGTTGAAATCACTGCTAATGGCATCACAGTCCATCCAGATTCTACTGGATATTATTCCATAGAACTCACACCAGGAATTTATGATGTAACCGCAATATTACTCTGTTATCAGGATTCTACAATAGTTGGAGTAGAGGTTTTGCCCGAACAAACTACAACTGGGGTTGATTTCACATTACAGCAATCAACCGGAATTTCCGGGCATATTACAGTAGTGAACACATATTGGGGTAGTATGAATGTTCAGGATATACAAATAGCACCCGGAGTATATCCTGATTCCACTGGTTTTTACTTTGTTGAGATGACTCCAGGAGTTTATGATTTCTCTATATCTTGTGATGGTTACACATCAAAACCATCAGAAATAGAAGTAATGGTAATAGAAGGCCAGGTAACAACTGGTGTTGATTTTTTATTGATAGATTGGGTTCCATTAGCAGGCACTCTTTACTCAATGATAGTAATGGCTAATATTTATCTAAATGGAGAATTTTTTGATGGTAGTGGATTTAACATGGCAGGGGCTTTTGGAACAAATCAATATGTACCTAACCCTGGTACATGTCGTTCTATTGGAGTATGGCAGACAAATCCAACGGATTTCTGGTATTTCACTATTGTTAGTAATTATCAGGGAGATGACATCTACTTTATGATATATGACTCTGAAACTGGTGAAGTTCATACTTGTAATGAGACAGTTATATTTTGGGATAATACTGTTATTGGCAGTCCAACTGACCCATTTATATTAACAGCACCAAAAGTATGGGAACAGGGATTCGCCTTGATAGATAACTGGAACTGGATTTCAACTTATGTTCATCCTGATGACCCTTCTATTTCAGAAGTATTTGCTCAATTAGGCAATGCAGTATATCAGGTAAAATCACAAACTGCGTCAGCCACTCTTATTGATACAATATGGATTGGTGATTTAACAGAACTCACTGATGGCGAAGGTTATCTGGTTCAAATGAATGAACCTGCTACGCTTATTATTGAAAGTATCAACATTATAGCTTATAATACTCCAATTAATCTGACAACCGAATGGAATTGGATTGCTTATTATCCGCAAGAAGCCGTAAATTTACAAACAGCACTGACATCAATTGAGGATAATGTCAATCAGATAAAAAACCAGACCCAATCTGCTATAAATTATGGCGGTAACTGGTATGGTGATTTAACCGCAATGGAACCTGGGATTGGCTATAAAATCAATATGAATGCAGAAGATGTGCTTATTTATAATATTGGAAAATAATTCAACATAACCGCGTTCTGATGTATCGTAGCACAGGGTTCAAAACCTGTGTTTAAATAATAAAAAACCCGACTTGAGTTCTAACTCCGATTTATCAGCGATTTTATTGGAACCAACAAGGAGAAGTAGAATAACCTTCTAAATATAGATAATTGATACATAGGTCTCATAATGTCAAATAAATTTAGTATTAAAAAGGATTGAATACATAAAGAAATTAAGGGAGTTAAGCAAAGTGCATTTTGCGTAGGAAAATGCACTTTGCTTAACTAATACTTTTATAAAATTATTGGAATTTATTAAATTAAATCTCATATAACATAATATACGAGGAGAAAGAAAATGGAAAGGAAAATAAGGATTTTATTAGCCAAGCCAGGATTAGATGGCCATGATCGTGGAGTTAAAATTATAGCGAGAGCTCTGCGTGATGCTGGTTTTGAAGTCATTTATACAGGATTGCGTCAAACTCCAGAGATAATTGTTAAATGTGCGATTCAAGAGGATGTAGATGCTATAGGAATGAGTGTCCTTTCTGGAGCTCATATGACACTTTTTCCAGCAGTTCTCAATTTACTTAAAGAGAAAAATGCAGAGCATATATTACTGTTTGGCGGCGGTATTATCCCACAAGAAGATATAAAAAAACTTAGAGAAATAGGTGTTGGAAAACTATTTACTCCAGGAACAACTTCAAAAGAAATTGTTGAATATATCAAATCCGCAATACCTGAACGAAAAGAAAAAATTATCTAAATTGCCACAGAGGCACAGAGGGCACAGAGAAAAATTTATGGACACAGAGAGAAATAATCTTGATGTTACGCCCTTCGCTTTTCGCATTACGCCTTGTGTGTATTTTTGTGTAATTTTGTGGCTAAAAGTTTTTTGTGGTTTGCTATAGCCATAGAGAAGGATGCAAAATGAAAAAAAGATTATTTTGGCTGATAGCACTATTTATTATATTCTTTGTTAGTAAAATCATTGCTGAACAATATAGAATGGGCTTAATCGTAACAGAAGAAATGCCTGATTGGATAAAGCAGTCGCCTGAGATAAAATTGTCCGAACCATACAAAGAATCTTGCGATAATTCCGAGCATCTACCACCTGTGGGAAGTCAAGGGACTCAGAGCTCTTGTCTTGGCTGGGCTGTCGGATATTATTATAAGACATATCAAGAATGGCAAGAACATCAATGGGATACGAACTTATCCGAACATCAGTTCAGTCCTGCATTTATCTATAATCATATAAATGGCGGTATAGATAAAGGATGTACTGTTGGAGATGCTTTTAAGGTGCTTTCTGATATGGGTTGTGCTACAATATCTGATATGCCTTATTATCCAAATAATTATACTAATCTTCCTGATGAAGATACTTACTTTGACGCAATAAAATACCGCACTGAAGATGATGTATATTATAAGGATATTACTACCACAGCTGGCTTAAATTATGCAAAAAATCATCTTGCAAATGGAAACATACTTATTACTGGAATACTTGTGTATGATAATTTTTATAAGATTTCTGATTATGATGATATTTATTGTGTAATAGATACTTATGGGGATGAACTTGGTGGACATGCTTTTAATTTAGTAGGTTATGATGATAATAAAGTAACGAATGATGGAACAGGTGCATTTAGAGCAGTTAATTCATGGGGAACAGATTGGGGTAATAATGGCTATTTTTGGATATCTTATCAAGCAATGCAAAGTAACAAAACATCTATTGGCTATGCTTTTTATTGTGATGATAAAATTGGCTATTCACCTACCATTGTGATGAAGTTTCATGTCCAGCATAATGATAGATACAGTGTGAAATATCTTTTCGGAATTGGCTCTCACGATAATCCAGATTGGACAAAAGAATTTTTTATTTATCATTGGCTTAATCCAGATAATCAAAGTGTTACAGAAGAACCCAATACTATGGTTGCTTATCCATCCACAAACATAGTCGTGGATTTATCTGATGGAAAAGAGTATTTGTATGAAAGTCAGAAAAACACTGTCTTTATCCGTTGTAAAGATAATAGGCAAAATTCTGTTTCTGGGACTATAACTTATCTAAAAGCAGAGCATCTTGTATGGCCTCAATGTATAATTTCTGATGACCCGCCAGTAGCAATTCCTGATGATGGTAGTTATGCTTACTCTGATGTAACTATTGGAAGTTCAGAATTAGCTATAATAAAGGGAATATCAATTCCTTTTGG
>QMNM01000212.1 GCA_003647765.1 Candidatus Cloacimonadota bacterium | reverse complement strand
GTCCAAAAAAGACTGCTTTGGTAAGTTCTTATGAATCTCTATTAAGTCCGTTAAAATGTCATTAGAATATACAGTTTTATAGTGCCCTATCATGTTTAGATATACACTTCCACCACCAGTAAAAACATCATAGAAATTATCTACATCTGTTGGAAAAAGTGGTATAAGCTTATCAAGTAATTTGTATTTGCTACCCATATAATTAATAGGACTTTCTATCATTTTTGACCTTATTTCATTGATTTTTTCATTTCTTCATTCTCAATATCTCTCTGCTTAATCAATTGGTCTAACCAGTATTTTCGTTCATCTGGTGTCATCATCATAGTCTCACTCCGTTGAGTGTTCATATGATAATTTAATGCCCATACTTCATAGAGAATATTATCGGAATGTTCTTTCATATTTTCGAGGATTGGTAAAACATCTTTTTCAGTGAAGTTTTTTAATCCTCTTCGGAGAAAAAATTCGTTATGTCTACCACAACATCAGTTTTCTCTTTATATGAACAATTCTGACATTTAACATCTAAATCCATAACCGTTCCTATCTTATTTACTTCTGTAAAGTGTTCAATAATAAACTTGAAATCTTTGGGATTAATTTGTTCTACCCATTGAGCGATAAATCTTTTATCGGTAACAGTCTGGTTTGCACCATCTTCATCAGCAACATCAACTCTTTGAATACAACTAACAATCTTATCAAGTTGTTCTGATACATCATTATCATTTGCTTTCTGTATTTCAACAGCTTCTTTGAAGATGATTGGAGTCATATAAACTTTGTAGTTCTTAAAGTTTAACATTAATTCTTCAAAGTCCCCTAATTGTTTGATAGGTAGTTGTGTGTAATCAACAGTGATTTCATTAACATTATTACACTCTGAACAAGTCCATGAAACTTTAGTCATTTTTCCGTATGTTAATACTCTAGCTTCAAGTAATAGTGTTTCAACATCTGCTCGAATTAATAACTCCGGTTTTTTAAGCCCAAGAACAGTATTCTTTAGGATAATAATTGGTGCTTTTAAGTCTTCAACTAATCTTTGGTCAGTCCAAATTAATTCATCTTTTGTTGTAAGTGCTCTAATTTTTACTACACCATCAATAATGGCATCTGGTTCAAAAATATCATTAATAGAACCCTCTTCTACATATGAAATACCTTTTGAAGGTAATGTAACATCGTAATATGTTGGTTCTTGTGATTGTAATAGCGGATTATATGTGCTCATTAAAACTCCTTTTTTGTCTAATTATACATTTTTATTTTATTTATCCTTAAAAATAGTCAATTTCTCTAACTTATGATAAATAAATACAAATTAAAGCCTTTCGGGGTATAAATAAAATAAAAGCAAACGTACAGGAGATTACAATATGAATTTTATTGAAATAGTAGAAGCTATTGATTTAGTAGAAAATAAACTTTCTGATTTAACAGAAGGAAAGCTTAAATTAGTAACGGCAATTTTATCAGAGGGTGTAGCAGAGTTTGATGTTGTTCATCACCTAGACTTTATCATTGAGTATGCAAATACTCAAACGGAAGAAAACGCAACATTAATAGCTGAAGCTATTGACTGTGCAACAGTTCTTGATATTATTTTAGAGTCTGCAAGAAACTACCCAACAAACACTGAAAAATTCTTAGAGGCTACTATTTCTAATGTTAATGATATTGACTTAAGTGTAGAAGCAAGTGATGAATTAGTTGAAACACAAACTGTAACACTTTTATCGGTTGTTACTAATACTTTAACTGATATTTTAGGTGAAGCAACTGTTGAAGCACTTCCAGCTGAAATGGTATTTGACATCGTTGAATCTGCTAAAGAATTAGAGATGGGCGAAGATGCTGATAAATTAGAATTAACTGAATTAATCGAAGTTATCTCTGAAAACTTAAAAGAAGCTTTAGCTGAAGCATCAATTGATTTTGATTCTGATGATTATGAAGGTGAAACACTTTCTGAATTCTTAAATGATTATGAAGACTTAGAAGATTTATTAGAAGAAATGGAACAAGTTAATGAAGAAGTTCTTGCTGAATCAACTGACGAAGCTGCTAAAACTTTATTACTTAAAGCTAAAGAAGCTACAACAATGGTTACTGGTATCACTACTACTAATGTTGATGTAGAAACAATTAGAGAAGCTGCCAAAAACGAAAAAAAAAATCTAATGGTGGAAAGCGTGGAAGATGCTCAATCGGCGACAGAGAGTGTAGAAATCTTAAAGCAAAACTTGCTAAAAAGAATTACGAAAAAAGTAACTTACACGGCGGAGTAAATCCGAAAGAATGGTCTAATAAGAAGGGTAAGGTTGACTTGAATAAGTTAAGTGCCCATCTTAAAAGACATGTAAAGACCGTTGTTCAAAAAGCTCAAAGAAGAGGCGACAGATACGACGATCTTTATCTTCAATATGTTGTTATTCCAGGTATAGTAGATAAAATGTCATTTAAGAACAGAAAAATGACAAGAAACTCACTATTATTCAAGAAAGGTCAAAAAACGGTATCAGGTAGTTAAACTACTTGGTCACTCACATATAGGACTAATCAATGATAGTAAGAATTAAACCCAAAGTTCCAGTTAATCTCAAAAAACTATTTGACAAACTAATACAAGTTACTGATCAAAATCTCCCAATGCACTACAAATTTCTCAAAAATCTTACTCCTGAATTAAGAGAATTATTTATGTCTTATTTTTCATTCATCTATAAGTATGATTTACGAGAATATGATTTACTTAAACGAAAGTTCAAAACCAATGAAAGAATGCTACTTGATGGTATCCTTAGTATCATTGTAGACTTCAAAGATAATGAGGTTTGGAAGAATAACCAACTGAAATTAGTAAGAGGTATTTACTTGGGACAACTGTATCAAATACAGTATAGAAACTATAAGCATGACCCATTCCCTTTAGCTATATTCTTAAACAGTTATGACAGCACTCATCAGAACTTTCAAGCAATCAACTTACACTACTTTGATAGAAGCTTTAGAGAGTACTTTATTAAGACAATACTGAGAATTAATAACCCAAGAATTAAGTCTGGAAAACCACCAATTCTATCTTCTCAAATGGTGACAAAATTGATACCACAATTATCAATGGCTTATAGAAATTATAAGGCAGAAGAAATAAAAGTGGTTGAAAAAATATCTCATAGAAGATGGGTAAGTTATCTATCCATAGATAAGCGAACAATCATCGTATAATCCCACAGTTATTAACCTAAAATACTTATTTCATTGATAAATAGAATAAGATAGAATACATAAGGATGATAATATGGGATTAGTTTCAGGATTAAAAGGTTTACTAGGTAAGCACTCAAGAGATACAAAGAACGAAGTACCGAGCCCAGAACTTGGAACAGAAAAACAACAATGTTTAATCACTCATAAACTTAGAAGAAAACAATATGAACTATTCGCTATGTATTATTACAGAGGTGCAACTTCATATAGAACATTCTTTACTAAAGTGTTTATGAGAAACATGAAACATATTACTCCTATTACTAATGCTGCACAAAAAAAAGCTAAATCTGGTTGTGACATTGATGCCACCTTCGTAAGATTCTACATGGATAAAATTAACTATATTGATATTCCTTTTGATGATTTTTCAGAGAAAAAGAATATGAGATACAATAGAAGAAAAGCAAAACTGTGGAACAAAACAAACATCCTTAGAATATTAAAGAAATATCCAAAAATGAGAGAATTAGACGATAAAGACTTAAAAGAAGCAACAATCGCTTTAATAATCGAAGAAATAATTAACTAGGGGTAATACACATGGCAACACCAAAACCAGGTATTGATTCTTC
>QMNM01000211.1 GCA_003647765.1 Candidatus Cloacimonadota bacterium | reverse complement strand
TGTAAAAATAAATCCCATAGGCATGAAATACTCGTAGCAATAATTACTTATACAGGACTACCAAAGATTTAAATAAATGAACTAAATGTCAAATTTTATAAGATATAGTCAACCGCAAATATTTACCACAGAGAACACAGAGAATATTTTTAATTTTGTAGTATAAAAATCATTCGCGAACTTTGTGCCTTTGTGTCTCTATGGCAAAGAAATTTTAATTTGACAGATGTTTGGGTATATTTAGATTTTTTCAAAATTTTTTGAGTAAAATTTTCTTTTAGTTTTTAGTCAAGTCAAAATACAATCTTATAAAAATAGAACTACGATGATTTATTTAATTATTATATTGGTTTGTGTATTATTGTATTTATTTGTTGAATATCGTCTTCATCAGAGGAATGTTAATAGTATTCCTATTCGTATTCACATAAATGGGACACGAGGGAAATCCAGTGTAACAAGATTGATATCTGCTGGACTTCGTGCTGGTAATATGAAGACATTCGGAAAGACAACTGGCACAACACCTCGTATGATTTTAGAAAATGGTAATGAACTGCCTATTATTCGTAAAGGTCCGCCAACTATTTTGGAACAGATAAAGACAGTCAGAACCGCGGCAAAGAGAAAATGCACAATTCTTGTATCCGAATGTATGGCTATTACGCCTGAATTTCAGTGGATAACTGCTCAAAAAATGATAAAACCCACCATAGGAGTAATTACAAATGCTCGCATTGACCACAGTGAAATGGGAAATAATATTATAGATACTACAAAATCACTTGCTAATACAATTCCATTCAATAAAGTTTGCATTACAGCTGACCCGGATCCATATAAAATTATTCAGCATACAGCAGAAACTAGAAACTCAAAATTTATCAAATTAACAAAAGAAGAGATAGAATCCGTGGCTACTGATGGCTTTTTGTATTTTGAACATAAAGATAATATTGCATTGGCATTAAAAGTTTGCGAGCAGGTCGGAGTTGATAGAGATATAGCATTACAAGGAATGCGTACTTGCTATCCTGACACAGGAGCATTAAGGATATTCCAGTTAAAATTTGGCAAAAAGAATGTGGATTTTATCAATGCTTTTGCAGCTAATGATCCAGAATCTACAAGCACTATATTAAGAGCATTAAGAGACAGATATTCAAAAGAGTATAAACAAATTATTATATTGAACTCTCGTCAGGACAGAATGAGTCGGTCATGGATGCTGATTGAAATGTTAAAAAATGAGCAATTTGATAAACTTTATCTGATTGGCCGCAGAACTGGTGAACTAATAATCCCAATAAATAAGTATAACTTAGATAAATCAAAGATTGAGAATGTTGGCTATTTGACTGGTGAGAGATTTAACGAAATTTTTTCTAATATTCCTTACCAGACATTTTACATTATTGGCATTGGCAATATTGGAGATAATGGTAATGAGATTATGAGTTATATTAAAAATAAGCTACGAGATACACATTAAACGAGAGAAAATCAAGAAGACAAGAGTTCAAGAAAACAAGAAGAAATAGGCATGTTTCAACCGTGAAACCCGACTCGAGTTCAAAGAACCCGAGTCGAGTTTCTGTGTGAAATTTCGTGTGTTTTCGTGTTTAATAAAAAAAGAGGTGGAAAAATGACAGCAGTTGCTATTGGTTTAGGTGTTATTTTAAGTTTATTCTTTTTAGAAGTATTTGGAATGGCTGCAGCTGGGATTGTAGTGCCCGGATATATTGCATTGAATTTGAACAAGCCATCTATAATACTTTCAACTCTAATAGTTAGTTTGATTGTATATTTAATAATGAAGATTTTAACTCAATTTGCATTTATTTTTGGTAGAAGGAGATTGGCAATCACATTGCTTTTAGGTTTTATATTTGGCTATTTTTACAACTCATTCATTGGACAGATTGTGCCTGAGACAGAATTGACCTTGAAAGTTGTTGGATTTATTATACCCGGCTTGATTGCCAATTGGATGTTAAAGCAGTCAGTCATAGAGATGATTTCTGCTCTTGCTGTTAGCTCTATTATTGTAAAACTAATCCTAATGTTGATTTTTGGAATGGAGGTGTCCACTTATGTATAAGCCGTCTAAATATCCTACAAAAGCATTAGTTTTTATCGCTATAGTATCCATTGCTCTTTACTATTGGGTTGAAAGTTCTCGCGTATTTCAAAAAAAGAAATATTATAAAGAGAAAATCCAAGCCGCAAGAATTACAAAAAGAGCATTTTCAACAATTGAGAAATACAAACGAAAGAATGGATTGATGGATAGTACATTAACATCAGAATTATCTCTTATTGGCAAACAGATAACAGCTATTACTACGGACAGAGGTGATATTGAGACCAAAATCTTATCACATAATCCTAATTTCGCAGCAGCTTTTGTTCAGATGTTGAAAGACAAAGGTTTGAAGCAAGGCGATTATATTGGACTATCACTTACAGGTTCTCATCCTGCATTAAATATTGCTTTACTTGCCGCTGTGCAAACACTCAAATTGAGACATATACTAATCTCTTCTGTTGGCTCATCTATGTGGGGTGCTAATCAACCTGAATTTACATGGCTGGATATGGAGGCACTTTTGAGAAAGGAAAATATAATAGATATAAAAAGCACCGCGGCTTCTTATGGCGGTGATAATGACTGTGCAAGTGAATTAACAGAAGAAGGAAAAAATTTACTTCAACAAGCAATTGAGCGAAATAATATAACAGTCATAAATACTGGGACATTAGAAGGAAATATTCAGAAAAGGGCAGAAATATATTTTGGCAAAACTCAAAAGGATAGTGTAAGTGAAAAGCACGATGCAAAAAAAATGAAATTATTTGTCAATATCGGTGGCGGAGTTGCTTCTGTTGGAATTATATCTCAACAGTTCCTTACGAACGAAAATGTTATCGCGCGTATGGATACTATCTCTATCTTTGCTAAATTGAAACAAGAAAATACCCCTATTATCAATATTGACAATGTCAGAGAATTTGCAAAAAAATATGGCATAAATCTTGTTCCTAAAAATATTGACATTGCTGTAAACTCACCTGTGTATGTAACAGAAGTATATAAAAAATACCCAATTATTATATCGCTATTTATTATTATATCTCTTCTTGTGTTAATAATCGTGTTAGAAAAACATTTACACAAACTACCTGAAAATGGCTTTGACCCAAAAGAATTGGATACTTAATAAATGAGCTACAAAATTACAAAAAACACACAAAATCTCTTAATTATGAATAAGATTATATTGGTTCTATTATTGATAAGTGCTGTGAATCTTTATGCATTGCAATATACAAAGTTAAACATAGATTTAACAGAGAAATTTATATATAATAATAATATTCTGTCTCTATCCAAAAGTGAAATGGATAATTTTCAAAATGGGGAAAATGCAGATAAATTCCATATAAAAACAGCTGATGATTTAATTTTTCATTCTCGTATATCAGTTAATTATTATTTAAAATTCAAAAAAAATAAATATGCCAAATTTTTTTGTGATGGTAATTTTGAAAATTTGTTAAAGAATAGTATTAAAGACACGAGGGATTTTTCAGCAGGTATATTTGCCAAATACAATTTTGTTTATTATGAATTTCAGTATGCTTTTTCACCTGATAATTATGTAGCACACTATAAAGACAATGAATTCTATAAGCCATACACTTATGAAAAGGAAGCATACAGCAGTTATTTAGGATTTGAGCCATTGTCTGACTGGAATTTATAATTTCATTACAGTTATCAGAATTTTTATTATAATAAATATTTCACAGAATATGATGCCCAAAGGAATGTATATGGCGGATATATCAAAAAGACATTTCAG
>QMNM01000210.1 GCA_003647765.1 Candidatus Cloacimonadota bacterium | reverse complement strand
TGCTCTCTGGATCTCTGTGGCAATATATTTACAAAAAGTATGGATGGAATAATATGAATAATCAATATAATTATTGTTTTGCTTGTGGAAAAGACAATCCTATTGGCTTGAAATTAAATTTCTATTATAAAGATGAAAAAGCGATTGCTGATTTTGAAGTAAAAGATATATATCAGGGTTATCCTGACAGTATTCATGGTGGCATTACTACAACACTACTTGACGAAGCAATGGCTAAAATCATATTATACAAAAAGAATATAACTGCTGTAACTGTTGAGTTGAATGTAAGATTTCATCATAAAATATGTCTTGGTTCTAAAATAAAAGTATCTGGCTGGATAGAATATATAAGACACAAAATTACTTATACACAAGGAGAAATAAGAAGCGAACAGGGACAAATACTTGCATCTGCAAAAGCTAAATATTTCCTTCAATAATATTATAAAGCTATTATAACTACCATTCTTCTACTGTATTACTCAATAATTTTTGGAAAAGATTATCTACAATTTCCTCAAATGCTTCTTGTTCTGTTCTATTTTGCGTAGATTCTGTATCTTGTGGTAAATTTTCATTGTATATAGCACTCATTAAAAATTTTTGATTTTGCCAAAGAATCCTATTCTTTACCATATCATTGATAGTAATGGAAAATTTCATTTTTAATATATGCTCTTTTGGCTGTTCATTCATATCATAAGAATAGACAAGCTTTTCATAAGAAAGAACCTTCCCAATAATTTCTACATCAGGATTATTATCCACTACTTTTAACCGATTATCACTGATAAACTTATTGTTCAATTTATCACGAATTTCACCTTCCAATCCATATTGTATTGATTCATTCTCAAAACTACGAATTGCAATTGTATTTAAATGCGGATTTGCTTTGGAATAGACAGAGTACACTCCACAGCCATAAATAAGTGAACAAAGCAATATTAACATTATTTTATGCATATTAGCCACAAAATTACACGAAAACACTCAAAACCTTTTTCCAATCTTTCAATTCTATTTCTTCTCTTCTATCACATTATTGTTTATTAAAGATATAGAAATCTGCCTTTTAATAAAGCGATTTATATCATTGTAAGACGCAAATATCATTAAACTTACTAAAATAATCAAACCAACTTTCTGTAATTTCAACTGAATATTAAAATCAAGCATTTTGCCTCTAATTGCTTCAATAATAGCAAACAAAATATGTCCGCCATCTAAAATAGGTATGGGTAATAAATTCATTACCATCAATACTATACTAAGCAAAGCGATGAATGAGAAAAAACTATCCAATCCAGCTTTTATCTGCTTGCCAGTAATACTTGTAATTAAAATTGGTCCACCTAAATTCTCACTTATATGCCCAGGATTTTTGAATAGCTTTAATAATCCATAATAATTATAATATACTAAACTAATGGTTGATAATGTCCCATATTTAAGCGAGTTGAACAAACTGTATTTCTCAATTATTTTTATTGGCAATTTTTGAGTAATCCCGATGATGCCTTTCTGTTCATTCTCCATAATATTTATCTGTGGCACGATTGTTAAGTTTAATGTATCATTGCCCCTTTTTACAACAAAATTCAATTTTTTATTAGGATTTTTGAAAATAATTTCAGACATATCGTACCAATTATGAATGATTTTATCATTGATTTGTAATATACGGTCATTTTCTTGTAATCCACTTTGATATGCAGGCATACCAGGTGATATTTGTCCCACTACAGCTTGAGCCATAGGTTTTACCTGATTTATCCATAACTTATAGTCATTTCCTTGCATCTCTAATTTCATCTCTTTTCCATCTCGTATGATAGTAATTTGATGATTATTGTTCTTTGTCCAGATTTGTAAAATATCATTCCAACCACTAATTTTTTTGCCATCTATTTCAGTAATTTTATCACCTACTTGTAAGTCAGAAGTAATGCTTGTTGCCTCAATTTTCCCGATAATTGGTGGAAAATCAAAAGATGTCTTTCCAATTAAGAAGCTCAAACATAAAACAAATATAGCCAAAAGGAAATTAGCAAAAGGTCCAGCAAAAGCAATCAATGCTCTTTGCCACCACTTTTTTGATAAGAATTCATCGCCTTCGGATACTATTTTATCTATCCATTTTCCAGATGGATGATCATCATCTTTGATAAATTCATCAATTTGCTCACCTGCCATCTTTACATAACCACCAAAAGGTATAAGAGAGATACGATATTCTGTGCCTCTACACTTTATACCTATCAATTTCGGACCAAATCCAAAAGAAAATTTATCTACCTTTACTCCAAATAGTTTGGCAGCTATAAAATGTCCACCTTCATGAACAAATACAAGAATGCCAAAAACAATTATTATACCAAGTATTGTAATCAATTTATTTTATCCTTTTTATTTCTTTAGCCACTAAGGCACAAAGGAAGTTTATGAATTATTCCCAAATTATAGACATATCAGCCACAAAATTACACGAAAAAACACAAAATTTTATTTATGGAATAAACTTTGTGCCTTTGTGTCTTAGTGGCAACAAAATTTCTCAATAAGTTCCAAATTTCTGTCTAGCGATTTTCTATTTTCAAGTAATACTTGCTTTCCATTTGCTCCCATTTGTTTCATCAGCTCTTTGTTTTGCAATAAAAACTTTACCTCTTCTGATAGCTTTTCTTTTTCCACAATTTTGCCTGCTTTTGCCTTTACCAAACTATCTATACTTTCCTGACAGTTCTGATGATATTTTCCCATTATAATTGGTATTCCATAGAATGCTGGCTCCAAAGGATTATGACCACCAAAATTGTAAAAACTACCTCCAACAATGGCTAAATCTGAAATCGCATAAGCCATTATTAACTCACCCATCTTGTCAACTAATAATATATCATAGTCAGTGGACTGCTCTTGAATAGCAGATAATTTCTGGTAATTGACATCATTTCTTTTAAGTAAATTTTCAATTTCAGACAAGCGATGTAAATGTCTTGGTGCCAATATAATTTGAATATCTATATTACACCTCTTTAAATAATGAAGCAGGTCTATTACTAATTTTTCTTCTCCAGGACGACTACTTCCTATTGTGATAATATTCTCTTTAGTCAAATGCAATGCTTGTCTAATATTCCATTTGTCAAATTTCGGTAAAGATATAGCAAATTTTATATTGCCTGTCAATTCTACATTATTTGCACCTAAACGAATAAAACGCTCTTTGTCCTCTGCTGACTTTGCACCGATTTTATCTATCTTTCTTAATATCACTTGTAGTAGCCATTTTATTTTTGCATACCTTTTGAATGATAATTCAGACAATCTGCCATTTATCAATACAATTTTACAATAATTATTTCTATATCCGTGTCCATAAATTCCTCTATGTGCCATCTGTGTCTCTGTGGCAATACCATTACATTTACTTACCTCGTTAATCAAATTGAACCATAACTCTGTTTCAATCAATACAAGAAGATTGGGCTTTATCTGTTTGATAATTTTCCGAACCAAGTGTTTTATATCAAGTGGAATGATAAAAGGAATAATTTTATCATCATTAGCAAATACAACAGATGCTCTATTGAATCCAGTTAAGGTCATTGTAGAAAAATATATGTTTTCCGAATGTGTCTCTCTAAATTTTTTAACCAATGGCACAACTGCATTAACTTCGCCAACTGATGCACAATGAAACCAAACGCTTTTTCCATCTTGTATAGGTAATTTTTTTTTAGCCAAACGATACTGCCATTCCTCGCTATTACTGATTCTTTTCAGCAATACATAAGGAAATATTAAAATATAAATGATATATAAGATTAAATTGTATATTAACATCTTATTTTCCAACTTTGCAAAAATTTTAGACCTTTTTAGT
>QMNM01000209.1 GCA_003647765.1 Candidatus Cloacimonadota bacterium | reverse complement strand
TTTTTTTGCTTCAAATCTAAAAAAGTCCACACTAAACCTGCTCAATAAAAGAGTTACTCTAACAGTATCTTCTTTGAAAGCAAATTGTTCTGATGGGGGAAGAAAATCTTTTACAATTTTAACTTTTCCAAGATATTCATTTGTGTATTTTATTATTTTGTTCTTCACATATTCTTTCCATTTACGCAAGAATCTTGCACCATAGATCCAGATTTTGTTCTCTCGGTAAGTAATGCAAATAATTTATGAAATAATATGTATAAAAGTTCATACAAATATATCAATAATCTAATTTTGTTTAGCTTTCGCCTAACATTACTTAATTAGAACCATCCTTTTTGTTTCAGTAAAGTTATCCGTATTTATCTTGTATAAATAGATACCACTTGAAACATCATTATTATTCTCATCTTTGCCTGTCCAAATTACATTATGATAACCAGATTCCATTATACAGTCAACAAGCGTATTAATCTTTTGTCCAAGAATATTGTAAATGCCAATTTCAACTTTGGCTTTTTTAGGCAAATAATAGCGTATATTTGTAATTGGATTAAATGGATTAGGATAGTTCTGTTCAAGCACAGGTATTGACCCAACTTTATTATTATGAATATCCACAGAAGAGCCACTTACTAATTGCACATCAACACGAGTTGCTTGACTATCTACAACTACAATATTATTTATGGATTGTGGAACATAACCTTCAGCGGAAACTGTAATGCTATAAGTTCCTGGCAGAAGCATTCTATGATAATCACCTACATCCGGGTCTGTGTAAACCTCGTGGTCAATGCCATCTACGACAATTGTAGCATCCAGAGGAATACCTTGAGTGTCAGTTACGATACCACGTATTCCACGATAAATTGTCTCAATATAAGAAAGCATAGATTCTCTATTGTCATCCCATAATCCGGGTAACCACGAAGCAGAAGGCCATTTATCATTGCATTGTTCTACTGTAACCTCATTATCTCCCATCCAATAATAATTCCAATCCTGCATTCCACCATGAATAATATACCATTGAGCACCATTAGTGATCCCTTGCGGAAATGAACCATAATACATTGGTCCATTATGAATAGAATAAGCAAGTGAAATATCAATAAACAGGTCATTATCAGGTGTTAATTGATACATACAATCATAAGGATAGTTCACAACCAATGCACCTGTATGGAAATTAGCGGATAGCACAGAAGAATGACCAAATGCATAATACATTATTGCTTGTGTTTCTGGCTCTCGTCCAGCAGGGGTATTAACAGGATTAGTTATTGGGTCTGGGAAATTACGATTCAAATCAACACCATTTGCATTATAGCGAGTATGCATTTCAAAACCATCAGGATTCATTGATGGCATTATCCAGAGTTCTAAACTGTCAACCATCTTTGTAAATCGTGGGTCAATTCCATAATTATCAGTAATGAGAGTAATTAGATATATCAGTAATTCTCTTCCAACTGGTTCATCACCGTGCATATTAGCAATGTATTTGAATTCTGGCTCATCCTCTTCAATATCAACATTATCGCTTATTTTCATAAACCACAATTCTCGTCCCTGAACTGATTGACCAACAGTTATCAACTTGCAGATGTCTGGATACTGGCTTTCAATATTCTGTAGAAATGCAGTTAGTTCATCATAATTGTGATAATCATCCATTGGGTTATCACTATCCTTTGTTGCTTGCCATAAGCTATCAGCATACTCTTTGGCTCTGTATGGTATTCTGTAAATATCAAATCCCATAGCGAGCAATTCTGCTAATTCATTATCATCAACATAAACTGTAATTTCTGTTGAAGTAACATTGTCAATATCAATATCGTATTTGTTAAGTATATTGACATCATTGTGGGCTGATAGTGTCTTTATAACAGCTGGAGTTCTAATAGCAAATAACTGACTTACTATAATAATGCTTATTGCAAGCATTAAGATTATTTTTTTCATTATTTTCTCCTTCACTTTTGCCATGAACAGAGTTTTCGTCAAAGTTAAAGAACCGTGTTTGTTCATGGCTAACTATTTTCATATATTAGGACTTTTGGGTTATTTTTTCGCCATTTTTCATATTCTATTTTGATATTGTGTAGCCAGAGGGTTTTTTTATTTTCATCCTTGAATGTAATAATATCCATTTTATAGATTTTTCCATTCTTTCCTTTGAATGACTTTTGAGGAAGTTCAACAACAATCTCACCATCTTCTTTCAATATAGTGATCTCATTAATAAATATATCTTCGGCAATTTCTACTATTGCTCTGGCTTGAACTGTTCTGTGTCCTACTTCTCTGAATTTTATGTTCATAAGATACCTTATTTGCTACGGACAGACAAAATCCACACGAACATTTCTGTAAATTCTAAATCCAATAAAGATTTTTGCTTGCTGAATAAGATTGTTATCCAGTTGAAGTGTAATAGTTGATAACATAATTACTTCTATTAAATTCCTATATATTAGGGTTCTTTGATGAGCAAATTAAAAATACTTTGCAGAATTTTTTATCTTTTCTGCGGTTTTTTTGCCAATACCTTCCAAATTGCATAATTCCTGGACAGTTGCAAGATAAATATCTTGAATAGATGTATAACCTGCATTATGTAGAATTTCTGCTATAGTTTCCGATACGCCATCTAATTCCCACACATGACTTGTAACCCTTCTTTCTTCTGCGGCTTTTTCCTCATATTCGTATTCATCATATATATCAATCTTGTATCCAGTAAGTTTAGCAGATAATTTAACATTTTTCCCAGACCTGCCAATAGCAATACTCTTGTTTTTCTTATCAACAATAAGTTGAGCGAAATTACCTTTATCTGCTAAATAGACCCTTTTTACTAAATCTGCACCGACACTATTTTTTATGAACTCCTCTGGATTTTCACTCCATCTTACAATATCCACTTGTTCGCCATGCAACTCTTTTCTAATTTGCTCAATTCTTGTGCCTTTGGCACCGATACAACTGCCGAATGCATCAATATTATCATCTTCACTGTACACAGCAACCTTAGTACAATATCCAGGTTCACGCACAATTTTTTTTATTTTTACAATATTATCAGCAACTTCTGGTATTTCGGCTTCAAATAATCGTTTAATAAATTCAGGACGAGTTCGTGAAAGGATTACACGAATTTCCTTCTTATACTTTCTAATGTCAACAACATACGCCTTAATATAATCACCGACTTTATAATATTCACCTGGTACCTGTTCTTCAGATGGTAAAAGGGCTTCTGTATAGCTAATATCAACTATACAACCTTCATAATCAACTCTTTGAACCAAACCGGAAATAATTTTACCTTTTTGCTTTTTGTAATCTTTGCGTAATTTTTTTTCTACCAATTCTCCGATTCTTTGAGATATTTTTTGACGAGCTGATTGTATGACTTTTCTGCCAAATTCCGAAATAGGAATTTTTACATCAACATAATCACCAACATTTAATGTAGGATCAATATCTACAGCTTTTGTTATACAAATTTCTCCTATATTCCTCTCTATATTTGGAACAACTAATTTATGTATAATTGCAAATACTTCATTATGTTCAAAATCTATGACTATCTTAACTTTATCTATATTTACTCTTTTACCAGCAATAGATGAGCGAAGGCAATCCTTAATTATTTCAGCAACTATCTCTTTGTCTAATTGCTTTAAGCTGGCTAATTCTGTAATAACATTGATTAATTGGCTCACACTTCCTCCGTTTATTTCTTATTCATTCTATGAAGCATAGACCCAACCGGATGAAATACTGTCATGGCTTTATCTATATCTGAAAAATAAATCTCCAGTCTTGATGATTCAATGTGCTTATTCTTTTTTGTCAATTCTAACAATTGAGAAATTATAATCTTATCTACAGCAACCTGTTGCAATTTAC
>QMNM01000208.1 GCA_003647765.1 Candidatus Cloacimonadota bacterium | reverse complement strand
TATTACTCCTAACGGAGTTTTAATTGAAAATTGGTTCTAAAAATCCCGTAGGACCGTGAAACCCGACTCGAGTTCAAAGAACCCGAGTCGAGTTTCTGTCTGTAATCCCGTAGGGATGAAATACTTATAGCAAATAATTACAATAGCAAATCATAGCTCCGTAGGAGCGACATAAATCGCTTATGCAGGACTACCAAAAATTAAAACAGATAATTTGTTAAAACAGTTATAAAAATTGTCTATATTTTTCCTTGTCTATTTTGATGGTTTCTGGTGATGGTCTAATATTAGATTGATACTTATATCATTCAATTAGATTGTTAATTTAATGGATATACTAAATCACTATCCTTTTTTTGTTCATTTCTGCTGTAAGAACCAAAAACAGCTAAATATGAAATTGGATATTTTTTCTTAAATTTTCTTAATCTATTAAAATCTATTTTGTTGTCCATAATATTTATTATGTTTTTTTATGTATAAAATCTTTAGATATTTCAATATATTCCGACTATCTTGATTTGTAAATAAAGATATTATTAGTAAATTTAGAAATTATTATATTTCTCCACATCCATCTGTTCAAGTGCTTTTTCCATTTCTGGTGTAAGTTTGCTATTATCATCTTTTTTCCAACGATTATCAATGGATGCAGATACCGGAGAATGTTTGCGGAAATAATTTGCTAAAGCATCTCGTAATACAATATAATTATATTCTATCTGCTCTTCTGGAACTCTTGTTAATAATGTCAAACTGGCATTGCCTTGCAGTAAAAAGTCAGTTGTAGCCACTTTATAGATTTTGTTAGGATTCCAATATTCTCCGCCAATTTTTAATGAAGTAACGCGCTCAAAATTGGGAAGTGTCGTATTATAGACAACCTCTCCGCCAGAAATTCGTAATCCGTGATGTGTATAAGATACACGAACTTCTATTATCTTTTTTAATAATGCACCAGATATATTTAGAGTTACAATCTGACTTGTAAATGGTAATACATCAAATATTTCACGATATGTTACAGGTCCCTTGTCAATATCAGCTCTAATGCCGCCGAGATTAAGGAATGCAAAATCAGCACCAACCTCTTCCTTCATAGCATCAAGCACTAAATTACCTAATGGACTTTGAGCACCGCTACCAGAACGAGTGAGATACATTGTAGATATACCAATAATTTCATCCATTCCTTTTTCTGCTTCATCTTGCATTGCTTTTATTTTTGCTCTTACAACCGAATCCGGAATCTGCTCATCAGCCAATAAAGTTATCAATGAGCCGTCTATATAAGCAGGTAATTCATAACCAGCAATTGTTTTGGTCTCTTTATTAACTTCAATAATTACATGCCCAATGTTACTGCCATAAGCATAATTTTGGAAAATCAAGGTATGTGTGTTAGGGTCTTCCCACGGTTTTTTGTAACCTACATGAATATGGCCAGCAAACATAATATCTATGCCCGGCACTTTATAAGCCAGTTGTTGAGCATTATCTCCCCATGCACGATATTCGTCAAAAACATGCCCTTGTACAATATCACGCTTATAGCTTGCCATTGCATCATACGGAATGCCTAAATGTCCAGAGACAACCACCAAATCTGCACCTTTGTCTTTGACCTCTTTAATATATTTAGGTAAGACATCTGCCGGAGGTAGAAACTTCAAGCCCTTTACATTATCAGGATTAGTCATCTTTTCTGTGTCGGTTGTTGTGAGTCCAATAATAGCAATTTTCACGCCATTAACCTCTTTGATTATATATGGCTTACAAGGTGGCATTAGCTCACCCGTGTCTTTAACTATAATATTTGCTGATAAAATTGGAAATTCTGCTAAACTCAATGTCTCTTTTAATTCGTCAAGCGGAATATCAAATTCGTGGTTTCCTAATGTCATTAAATCATAATTCATCATATTCATAAACTTTATTATTGCCCTGCCTTTTGATATTGTTCCAATAGGATGTCCAGTGTAAATATCGCCCTGGTCAATCAGAAGCACAGCTTCATTATTTTGTCTTGCATTCTTTCTTACTTGTTTTATATAAGCAGCAGCAGAAGCACCACCACCTAAAAGAGGTGGATACTCTGGATTCATAAATGTTGCAGGCACTTCATCTATGCCACCGTGAACATCATTAGAATAGAGAAAGTGAATTCTAATATTTTCTGCATTAGATATGGAAAACAAAATAAGATTTATTAATATAAATAAAATTGTCTTTTTCATAATGGCTCTCTTTCTATCTTAATTTATTTACTTTTGTCAAAAAGTCCGATTTCAAAACCTTTTTCACAAATGATTTTTGATTCATCAAACATATCTTGCCAATTATCTTCAAACATAATTTACATTAAGAATAGATTTTTGCGTTACGAAAATTATTCCTTTTACAATATGTGTGATTACATTTTATTTAAGGAATGCTATACTATAGCTTAGTAGATGTTAACAGGAGTTGATCAAAGGTAACCATATGATTACGAAATTCCAGTATGTCTAACTTTGTTTGTAAAGAAAAATTTTTTCATAGAGGAAAATGTCTTTTAAGTTAGTCCGACTTATCTGATTGATGAGAGTAAAAATTATTTTCAAATTAGCCAGAAAGAACCTCAATTAAATACGAAAAAATTTAACTGTGCAAGCACGAAGAATCAGCTATAGCTTTCTACCAAAACATTCCTAATTGATTATTTTAAAAAATTCATAGGGTCAATTGCTTTTCCGTTAATTCTGGTTTCAAAATGTATATGAGGACAGGTAGCATTCCCTGTCTGTCCAATTGTAGCAATTTTATCACCTTTTTCAACAATATCTCCTGTATGAACATAATTCAACTGATTATGTGCATACACAGTCATTAAGCCGTGTTTATGCTTAATAATAATAACATTGCCATAGCCACGCTTTATTCCTACATAGGCAACAGTGCCGTCTAACACTGCTTTAATTGGCTGTCCCACAGGTCCTTTTATATCAATTCCTTTGTGTGGCTTGCCATTTCTCATTCCAAAAGGAGAGATTACTTCACCATCATAAGGCCAGATTATATCATACTTCTTGTAGACAGATTTGTCTTCTTTAAATTTTGCTTTAACTATCTTGGAATGTTGTTCTACTTCTTGTTTATCTTGAACTTTTGAACTCTTGTTCTCTTTTAGCCAAATTTTCTGTTTTCCCTTAATCGTATAGAAAGCCAGATGATTATAATCCATCAATTTCTCTATTGGAATATCGTATAATTTATGTATGCGGTAAAGGGTCTCTCCTTTCTTAACAATATGATAGCCACATTTCGGAATGTTCCTTTTTGTAACATAATATTGTTGATTTGCCTTTCGCGGTTTTAAATAAATTTTTTGCCAAACTAATATAGTATCAGATTTTAGATTGTTTATTGCCTTTAATTTCTCAACAGAGATTCCGTATTTTTTGCTAATAGAGTAGATAGTATCCCCTTTTTTGACTATATGGTAATCATCTGAAGGTGTGATGTATTTAGGATTAGCAAAAGCTGTGAAACAAAATAAAGACAATAATGTAATTATTTTAGAAAGTGATTTCAAATGAATGATAATCTTCATCGTCTGGCAATGGCTCCTTTTTGACATCTGTTACTATTGCAGAATAGGGACCTTGGCTGACTTTATCTATAAACAATTCCATATTTTTATCTTCGCCAATAGCTGCGATTTCTACATCACCATTATATAAATTTCTAACATATCCTTTGATATTATAAGTTCCTGCCATTCGTTCAGTAAAGTAGCGAAAGCCAACTCCTTGAACTCGTCCAGAAACTGTGATTCGTAATCTTTTCATAAAACCGTTTTCATAATATGTTGGCTAATTTATAAGCATCTTGAAAGCCATCAGTTGGTTTGTCATCTTGTATAAACGACATTAGAAGGTGATTTT
>QMNM01000207.1 GCA_003647765.1 Candidatus Cloacimonadota bacterium | reverse complement strand
TAGCCACGAAGAACACGAAGAAACACGAACAAATTCCTACTGAAATATCCCTATTGGTCAGCATCATCTTTCTCTTCTTGTTTTCTTGAACTCTTGAATTCTTATTATCTTGAACTCTTGTCTTCTTGTCTTTTTGCTCTGAGTAATGTCAAACTAATAATTAAAATAATTTTGACAGGAATATTTTCGTATTTAAATTTTTACAAAAATAAGATGAGGTATAAAATAATGAAAAGTAAAGTATATTTGCTTAGTTTCATTGGATTGATATTAGCAGTTTCTTTATTTGCGGGTCCGCCGAACTGGACAGTTATTGGTGGCACTTCTGGGTCGATGACTGTTATAGCAAGAGTAGATTTTTTTGGTGAATCATTTACTGATGAACTTGATAATATATTAGGTGCATTTGGATCTGGTGGAGAATCAGATTGTCGTAGTTTAGGAGCTTACTATCCAACGCCTTTGGATTTTTGGTATATGACAGTTGTTGGTGATACTTATGGAGAGACAATTAGTTTCAAAATTTATGATACTCCAACTGATACTATTTATGATTGTTATGAGACGGTCTCTTTTGAAAGTGGCTCTATGGTTGGAAGCTTTTCAGACCCATTTTTATTGCATATACCTTCTGGCACTATTGAAGGAATTGTAACCTTATCAGGTGGTTCTGGAAATGTGCAAAATGTGGAAGTTTCCGCTGGTATAAAAACTGTCAATCCTGACATAACAGGATATTATTCAATCAAAGTTGTTACAGATACTTTTGATGTTACTGCTTCCTTAGTGAATTATCATGACTCTACTCTTACTAATGTAGTTGTGGTAGATAGTGCAATTGTAACAGCCAATTTTACATTGACACCTATTCAGCCAGGAACAATACAAGGGACAATAAATTTGGTAGGTGGTTCTGGAAATGTGCAAAATGTGGAGGTAACTGCTGGGGATTCAACTACACATCCGAATGCATCAGGAGAATATGAAATAGGATTGATGCCAGGAATTTATAATGTAATTGCTCATCTGACTGGTTATATTGATTCCACAGTAATAGATGTCCAAGTGTTAGAAAATCAAGCAACTAATGTAAATATTGATTTGTATCCAGAATCAACCCCAGGAACTATTGAAGGAAATGTCAGTTTGATTGATACAAAAGGAAATGTACAGGATGTAGAAATTACAGCTGGAGATTCAACAGTGCATCCAAATGCAATTGGTGATTATGTTATTACAATACAGCCTGGAATTTATGATGTTACTGCTTGTTTAATTGGTTATACTACGGAGACGGTTGAAGGTGTAATTGTCTATGAAGGACTGGCAACAACTGGCATTGACTTTATTTTAGAAAAAGTTCCAAGCCCACCAAATTGGAGACGAATAACTGGCACTCAATATAGTATGGTTGTAATGGCATCTGTTACTTTGAACGGACAGCCATTTGTTGATGATGGCAATAATAAAATAGGTGCATTCGGCCCAGAAGGAGTTGGAGATTGCCGCTGCGAAACAGGAATTTATTATCCACAACCTTCGGATTTCTGGTATATGACAATTGTTGGAAATGCAAATGGACAGCCAATTGAATTTATGTTATTTGATGACTCAACAAATTGTGTTTATGAGTGTATAGAAACTGTAATTTTTTCTGATAATGCTACTGTTGATACTGTGCTTACAGGTAGCGAGCCAGTTGACCCAGGAAAAATAAAGGGAACAGTTACTCTAAACGGAGGCACAGGCAATCCAGAGGATGTACAAATCATAGCAGGGCCAGCTATTGTAAATCCATTGCCTGATGGACAATATACTATCAATCTGATGGTTGGAACTTATGATGTCTATGCCAGCTTAGGAGGATATGAAACAGATTCTCTTACTTCTTTGGTTGTAAATGAAGGACAAATATTAGAAAATAATGATTTAACATTGAATTCTTATGTTATAGAAAATGTGTTAATCTGGATAGATGGAAATGATGTGCATCTAAGTTGGAGCGGACCTGAAGGCGTTATCTATCATATCTATCATTCAACAAGTCCATATACTGGTTTTGGCTTACCGTTTTACTCAACCACTGACACTACTTGTATTGATTATGGAGCTGCTGATAGTACAAAATATTTCTATTATATCACTGCTGAATAAAGGTGATAACGGCTTAAAAAAGGGCAAGATAGAAATTCTATGCCCTTTTTTTATATTAACCATTGCGAAGACAAAGTATTACGAGGAACTAAAAAATGGGTCTAATTAAAATAAAAAAGGCATTGATTAGTGTATCAGATAAAACAGGCATTATAGCTCTTGCCAAAACTTTACAGTGCTATGGATGTGAAATCATCTCTACTGGTGGAACAAAAATGGCTTTAGAAAAGGCAGGAATAAGTGTAGTTGATATTACAACTGTTACAGGAAATCCAGAAGCTTTTAATGGTCGTATGAAAACCATCTCTTTTAATATAGAGTCAGCATTGTTATTTGATAGAGAAACTGACAGTGAAACTGCGGAAAAATTTGGGATTAAGCCAATAGATATGGTAGTTTGCAATCTATATCCTTTTAAAAAATTTGTTGATGCTAAAGCAGATTCAGACACACTAATTGAACATATTGATATTGGGGGTCCAACAATGATTCGTGCTGGTGCAAAAAATTTCAAATATGTAGCTGTTGTAACTGACATATTGGATTATCCTCTTATTATTAAGGAATTGGAAGCTAACAATGGGGCATTATGTCTCTATACAAGAAGGGATTTGATGAGAAAGGCGTTCAATTATACTGCTGATTATGATTCTCTTATTGCAATGACTATGGACGAATTGGCAGATAAAAAATCATTGCGTCTTTTTTTCATAGGAGGCAAAGAATTAAGGTATGGAGAGAATCCGCATCAAAATGGATTTTTTTTCAGAGAAAAAGCCGCAGTAAATTCTCTTTATGATATGAAAGTATTGCACGGTAAAGAATTGTCTTTTAATAATATTGTAGATATTCACAGTGCAATTGCATCAGTGAAGCATTTCAAGAGCAATGGTTGTGCAATAATCAAGCATAGTAATCCTTGCGGACTTTGTGAAGGTGAAAATCAGAGACAAGCTTTTGAGCTTGCCTGGGCTGGAGACCCAATTTCAGCATTCGGCTCTATTGTAGCATTTAATCATACTGTTGAAAAAGAAACTGCTGAATTCCTTAACTTAAATCATCAAGATAAGAAAAAGAGAAAATTTATTGAAGTGATTATTGCACCAAATTTCTCAGATGAAGCTTTGTCATATCTATGCTTTCATAAAAACTTACGCATAGTAGCATATAATTCGTCTGTCAAACAATGCGATAAAGATATTAAATATTTAAATGGTTCGCTTTTATTACAAGACGCAGATGATAAACTTTTTTCCAAATTAGAAATTGTAACTCAAAATAAGCCAAATGTTAACAATGATTATAAGAAGCTTATAGAATTTGGAATTAACGCAGTAAAGCAGATAAAGTCCAATGCTATTGTTGTAGTGCGAAAAATTCTCAAAGCACAGGAGAGTTATTTTCAATTGCTTGGAATGGGTGCGGCACAGCCAAACCGCTTAATTTCAACAAAATTAGCATTAGATAAATGCAGGGAGAATCTTAGTAAAGAATATAATGGCTCTTCGGAAATGCGTGAACATTATATTAAACAAGAGATAGGAAAAGCGATTCTCATTTCAGATGCTTTTTTTCCATTTTCAGATAATATTGAATTATGTGCAGAAGCAGGGATTAAAACAATAATTCAGCCTGGTGGTTCTATCCGAGACAAATTAGTTATTAAGAAATGTGATGAACTCGGTATCGCTATGATTTTTACTGGCATTAGACATTTTAAGCATTAGTAAAAAGTAATCTAAATATCCTTGCCACAGAGACACAGAGGGCACAGAGAG
>QMNM01000206.1 GCA_003647765.1 Candidatus Cloacimonadota bacterium | reverse complement strand
TTAATAAGATTAGTTTCTTACATTTGGAACTGAATGAAAAAAATGCACAAACTGTAAATTATGTAATAGAGCATGTCCAATGGAATTAAATGTTGCTAAAGAATATAACTCTCCCGATTGTATGCGCTGTTTTAAATGTACAGTATCCTATTGTCATAAAGATCTTATTAAATCTAAATTCACTTGGAACAGAGAACATACAGAATCATAAGAGCTTACTGAATATAAAATGGAGGGAAATAAATTGAAGAGAGTATTTCTTTTAATGTTATTTATCAGTTGCATAATACCAAATCTATCAGCAGAGAGAGTAACTAATGAGCAGATTTTGAATGAGATTAGAACGGATAGACGAATAAACGAAGCCCGCTTTGAAACGATTGAACAACGCTTTGAAATGATTGACAAACGCTTTGAAACGATTGAACAACGCTTTGAAATGATTGACAAACGATTTGAAGCGATTGAGAAAAGAATTGATAGGATTGAGAAAAGAATTGATAGTTTAAGAGGACTTATGCTTTGGGGGTTTGGAATATTATTTATGGGTATGTTTGCCTTAGTTGGTTTTGTATTATGGGATAGAAGAACTGCTATTGCTCCTGTGCAAAGAGATACAAAATATCTTATGGAGAGAGAAGAGAAGTTAGAACAAGCATTGAAAAAGTATGCTATAATGGAGCCCAAATTAGCAGAAGCATTAAAATCAGTCGGGATATCATAAAATTTTCTTGTAAATAAAGAATAAAATGTCCTATAAAATGCTGGACTTCAATCGGAGAATGTTTTTATTCCTACATATTACACGAAAAGTATAATTAAGAAAATATTGCTTATTGTTCTATTACAGCCATAAATGATAACGAGATAACTCATCAAAGTATTACAGATTTGAATAGAATGTTTATACTATTTGACAAAAATTGATTTTACATAACTTGCGTTCATTCTAACCAACTGAAGTGGTTAAAATTGGGAGGTTTGTCTATATTCATACCACGGTTGAAACCGTGGGCTAACCCTATAAGTAATAGAACACAATAAGCACATTTTAGCCATTTCATTCATTACTAAGCCCAAGCTTTGTAATGTCTAATACTTAATTTAATAGGAGAGAATTATGGTAGAGAAGTATGTATATTTCTTTGGCGGAGGAAAAGCCGAAGGATCAGCCAAAATGAAGGACTTACTTGGCGGAAAAGGAGCAAATCTTGCTGAAATGACAAATATTGGAATTCCTGTTCCACCTGGTTTTACTATTACTACAAAAGTATGCGATATTTACAATAAAAATAACAAGAGATATCCTAAAGAAATAACAAACCAGATTTATCTAAATCTACGGAAGTTAGAAAAGCTTATTGGCGCAAAATTTGGTAACAGTGAAAATCCTTTATTGCTATCTGTTCGCTCAGGAGCAGCTGTATCTATGCCAGGAATGATGGATACAGTCCTTAATATCGGATTAAATGATGAAGTAGTACAAGGATTAATAAAGAAGACGAATAATCCGCGTTTCGTCTTGGACTCCTATCGCAGATTTATTCAGATGTTCGGCAATGTAGTAAAAGGTATTGAACATAGCAAATTTGAAGATATTATGAATTTTGTTAAGCGGAATAAAAATGTAAAATTAGATACTGAATTGACAGAAGAAGATTTGAAGAATATTGTCCAACGATATAAGGATTTGTATAAACAAGAAATTGGCAGAGATTTTCCAACTGAACCGATACAGCAATTGTGGGAAGCTATTGATGCTGTGTTCGGATCATGGAATAATGAGCGAGCAAAAAAATATCGTAAGTTAAATGATATTAAAGGATTATTAGGCACTGCTGTTAATGTTCAAGCAATGGTATTTGGAAATACAGGAAATAGGTCTGCCACTGGTGTAGCTTTTACGCGAAATCCATCTACTGGTGAGAATAAATTCTATGGTGAATTTTTGCTCAATGCACAAGGCGAAGATGTTGTTGCTGGGATTCGGACTCCACAGGAAATCAGCAAGGAATCATCACAAGAATGGGCAAAAAGAATAAACATTTCTGAACAAGAGCGTAAAGAGAAGTATCCTTCTTTGGAAGAGATTATGCCAGATGTGTATCATCAACTTAAAAA
The DNA here is from genome assembly GCA_003647765.1 of Candidatus Cloacimonadota bacterium. Classification (GTDB taxonomy): domain Bacteria; phylum Cloacimonadota; class Cloacimonadia; order JGIOTU-2; family B8-G9; genus B8-G9. Next base: position 1,812 of record QMNM01000206.1, on the reverse strand, counting down.
TATTCGCAGTATATTAGAACAACATTATAAAGATACGCAAGACATAGAATTTACAATTCAGGATGGGACTTTATACATATTGCAGACAAGGACTGGAAAGCGAACAGCAGAAGCGAGTTTGAGAATTGCTGTAAGTATGGTTCAAGAAGGACTAATTGATAAAGAAACTGCTATTATGAGGATACAACCGAATCAATTAGACCATTTATTGCATCCTCGCTTTGATATCAAAGTGAAAAATGAGATGATAAATAAAGGCAATTTATTAGCAAAAGGATTGCCAGCTTCTCCTGGAGCTGCTGTTGGCAAGGTTGTATTTTTTGCAGATGATGCTGTAGAATGGAAGGAGCGTAATGAAGATGTAATTTTAGTAAGATTAGAGACCTCACCAGAAGATATTGGGGGTATGGATGCGGCAAAAGGTATTCTTACTGTGCGTGGCGGAATGACATCACATGCTGCTGTCGTAGCAAGGGGAATGGGTAAATGTTGTATAGCTGGATGTGGAGAACTAAATATTGATTATGACAATAGACAACTTAGAGTAGGCGACAAGATTATAAAAGAAGGTGATTATATTTCTCTTGATGGAAGCACAGGCGAAGTGGTCGCTGGTAAAGTTAAAACTATTGCACCAAAGCTATCTGGAAATTTTGCTATTCTAATGCAATGGGCTGATGATATACGAAAATTAGGTGTAAAGACAAATGCTGACACTCCAAAAGATGCTAAAGTTGCTCGTGAATTTGGTGCAGAAGGTATAGGGTTATGTAGAACTGAACATATGTTCTTTCAAGGTGATAGAATAGATTATGTCAGGGCTATGATATTAGCTGATGATGAACAGGAGAGAATTAAGCCATTACAAGAGCTGAAAAAAATGCAAATACAGGACTTCAAAGCTATTCTTGAAGCTATGGAAGGATTACCAGTTACAATTAGATTACTTGATCCACCTTTGCATGAGTTCCTGCCACAACCCAATGATGAGAAAGAAATTAGCAAAATAGCCAAAATATTTGGCAAAAATCCTGATGATGTTAAAAATAAAATTACACAATTGCATGAAGTTAATCCAATGTTAGGGCATCGCGGATGTCGTCTTGGCATAACATTTCCAGACATTTATGAAATGCAAGTACAAGCTATTATAGAAGCCGCATGCGAACTGAAAAAGAAAGGGATTGATGCTCGTCCAGAAATTATGATTCCACTCATCGGCAATGTCAAAGAGTACATTCCCCTTGATAAACGAGCCAGAGAAATTTCTAATAATATCATCAAAAAATATGGTGTGGAACTTCATTACTTGGTTGGCACAATGATAGAAATACCAAGAGCTTGTTTAGTTGCTGATAAAATTGCTGAATATGCTGAATTTTTCTCTTTTGGCACAAATGACTTAACACAGATGGGATGTGGTTTTTCAAGAGATGATGCTGGCAAATTTCTCAAAGAATATGTAGATAGAGGGATTTATGAAAAAGATCCATTCCAAGTGCTTGACCAAGAAGGTATTGGGCAATTAGTGGAAATGGGTGTAAAAAGAGGTAGGAAAGCAAATGAGCATTTAGAAATTGGTATTTGTGGTGAACATGGTGGAGAACCGACTTCTGTGGAATTTTGCCATAAAGTTGGACTTGATTATGTAAGTTGTTCACCATATCGTGTGCCTATTGCTCGTCTTGCATCAGCACAGGCAGTAATTAAAGAAAAGTAATTCTTCCTCCAACAATCTAATCAGAAAGAAGAGAACAATGAAACGATTTATTATCTTACTGATAGTAATACCATTATTGATTGGATGTGCTG
>QMNM01000205.1 GCA_003647765.1 Candidatus Cloacimonadota bacterium | reverse complement strand
TGTTGATAGTCAGATAATTTATCTTCTTCCATTATAGCGATTAAGCTGTTGATAGTTTCAGCTTTTTCAACTTCTATCCTACAGCCTTCTAATTCAAATCCAAAATCAGTTTCAATATACTCTTGATACTTCTCAAGTGCTTCAACTACTTGTGCAGCTTTATGAACAGCTGGAACAATAAAACCATTGTCTTTTAAGATTTGGTATGATTTAGAAGTGTTTTGATATTTACCATCTGCAGTTAGCCATTCATTTGGAATAAACACAAGATTATCATCTTCTGCAGCATCATTAAACATAACTTCATTTACTGCCGCTGTAACTGTTTGACCTTTTGCTTTTTTAGATGGGTCTTTAAGTGTAACAAAACCTCTAATAGCAACATTTTTCTTCACAGAAATTTCTTGTGGGATAGAACCTAAGTCCATAAGATTAACGATTAATTCAGCATCATCTCCATCGCCCTTGTTAAGAACTCTTACAAGTTTACCTTTTTCATACTCACATGAAATCATAGAACCTGCTACTGCTGGTGTTACAACTAAACCACCAAGTAATCCTTCTTGTAATCCCTCGAAATGGTCAAATACTGTATTAACCCAGTCGATAAATCCGGAAACATCGTCAACTGTATTCTCAATATAGAATGGGTGAGAATGTTTGAACTTCTGCTGGGATGCCGAATAACGCAAATACTCTGCGGGATAGTTTAACTCTAATATTTGTTCCGCTGCCAATACTATTGTTGCCTCTGGACCGTATTGGTCATTCCAACTCATTAAGTCTGAGATTTTTTCCAGCACAGGCTTTGAACTCCATTTAAACAATTTTATCTCTTCTGTCATATTGAGCTTAAATTGCAACTGCTTGAAAATATTTTGTATTACTGCCATAGTAACTCCTTATTTGTTTTTATTTATTATACAATTTTTAGTGCAGAAACCAATTTAGTTCTACACTCAGTTTTACCATTTTTAAATGTCATACCATTAGAGAAAATAAAAATATCTTTCTTACCTTCTAATAAATGCTTTCTCTCTACACTTTTTATATATTCTTCATCTCCATACATCTCATCTATAATTTCAATTAAATAGTCAGAATAACCACTTTTATATCTATTCATTGTATTAAGAGAGGTAATGCCATATTTAAAAAATGATATTCCATTAGTATGTGTGAATTGAATAGTATAGAATACCCAATCATCTCCACATAATCCCATTTTTATCTTTTCATCTACTATTTTCATTTTTTGTTTTATATATTTTTGTTTATCATTTAATATATTTTCTTTTGTTCTATTTTCATTTCTTTTTTTATTAACATCATCTTTAATTAATGACCATTGGCCACTTCTTCGTTTTGATATTTCGTGCTTATTTTCTTCTCTATATTTCTTAGCTCTTTCAGATATATGTTCTGAGTTCAATTGTGTGTATTTTCTTTGTTTGAGTGAAATTTCATTTCGGTGTGATTTATTGTAATATTTTGTATATATTCTCTTTTTTATTTTTCTGGCTTCTTCTATTGATGATAAAGTATCACTTACAATTTCTTTCTCAAAATATTCCAATCCAACTTCTTCTATTTTAATTTTAAGTCTTTTTACACAAGTAGACATTTCAATCTCAGTGGAATTAGTAGCACTAATTCCAAAGAAGTATTTCTTGCTCTCGTCTTCTTCTAATAAATTTGTGATTTTGTACACATAATGTGTTTCTTTTGTAGTTTTCATAGTAAATCCTTATAAATAAATTAAGGGAGACATCTGGTAAGTAAATCCACCAGTTTCATTAGTTCTTCGAAAACTAATGATTATCCCTTATATTACTCTTATTTATAAGAAAAACTACTTTTCTTCAGTTTTTAAAGGGAAATCTAAATAAGATTTAGATTTTTGTGGTCCAGGTTGATTCGTGTATTTACCGTTGTAGTATTTACCACTCTTAACCAAGGTTTCTCTTGCATCTTCACTTACTTCATGAAAATATACTTGTCCGAACCTACTGTTAGCATATACCTTTGTAGGATGAACAACTGTAATTTCAAGTGTCCAATTACTCTTAAAAAATATATCGCCAAATCCAGCAGATAAATGGGATTGAATCCCTAGTCTTGCCATACTTGAGCGACCCTCATACATAGGAACAAAGAAATCACTACCAGCTTTTTCATTGGTACTACCAAGATAAAGAATGTTAGGCATCAGAACTAGACCAGCTTCTGGTATCTCCAACTCATACACTTCATTTTCAATAGCCATATCAACGATTGTTGAATCTCCAACTGGATAAACGATATTATTGCCATTTCTATCTTTTCTAATTGAACACTTAATATAAGTTAATAACTTATTGGATAGAGTAACATCAACTGAATTAGGTCCAACATTTTCTTCGTGAAAAGGTTCAATAATAATCTTACCTTTTTTCACTTCTTCGATTATTGCTGAACCAAGTAATACTGACATTTATAGCCCTATCGTGTTAATGATAGGAGCACAATATTTCACGATGTTATTGTATGTATTCGGAAATGGATGTTCAGAATCAGCAAGTAATCTTTCTCGATCAATAATATCAACTGCCAATTTACCAGCCTCTTTACCTTCGCAAAGAGTAGAAGTAACTGACCCATCCATTTCTGATAATTGAACTTCGTATTCGCACTCTGTTGCTAAAAAGTCCAGAGTGCTATTGTCATCGTGTTTGGTCATAATTGTAATCATAAGTTACCCTTCGAAATTGTTTATTAGGTCATCAATAGATGTTCCTAAATTTTGGTCTTTCTTCTTTTGTGCCGAAGCAACTAACTCATCACATAAGTGACAGTCCCAACATTCAAACTTACAAGTTCTGATATGTTTTCTCCACATTTGAAGCTTTTGGTCATTAACTTTTAAGTCTTCAATTTCACCTCTAATAGAGATGTCGTGTAATTCTTCGTCACCATTGATATAGCTTTCGACGAATTTGATAGTGTCGTTTAATAAACCGAACCCTTCTCTACCATGCATCTTAATAACATCAACATTTTCAAGTAGTCTTTCAAAGTCCGCTCTAAATGGTGGAATGTTACCCATTTTGAATGAATATGCAGGGTCTTCTAATCTCCACTTTGGACAAGAAACTTCTGAAATCTTTTGGTAGAAATACGGTTTATCAGTTCCAGGTTGTCTTGAACCACTTGAACTATTGATATTGTAATGTTCGTTCATAACTGGGCATTTACCTCTACAACCTTCATTAGCAAGTAATGCAGTTGGGACATATTTTCCAGTTTCTTTCTGAAACTTTAACTGTGCCTTTTTGATTGATTTTAATGCTTCTTCATCTCTTAAAAGAATTCTATCAATATTAACATAATCGTAACCAGCTTCACAAGCATTCCAAAAATCTTGGGCACAAGAAACTCTGTTTAATACAGTATTCTTGACTTGAAGTTCTGGGAACAATTCTTTGAAAGTTCCAGTCATCATCCAGTGATTGTGTGGTTGAGTCATACTTCTTAAACCACCCTCATATAGATACTTTAAGTTAGAACAAAAAATCTCTAGGTTCTCGGCAGTTGGTGGAACTTTAATGTTGTTAAATGTCGCTGATACTCTTACACCAGTTGCCTTCTCTAATGCTAAAGCATTATTAAACATTTGTTTAAGGGCTTCATTGTCAAAAGTTGCTCCCATAGCATCTTGCATGAATGGCGGTATTCTTGATGTGAAATAAACATCATAAATCCAGTCTGCATTTTTCTTTAGGAATGGAACAAATATGTTATCAAAATCTTCCTTAGTAGTATATGGGTTTAGTGGGATTGAAAAAATCTTTCTTTTCGTTGGTGTCATTATAAATCTCCTATGTGTTTTAGCTTATTATACAATATTTTAATCTTTTTCAAGGTAACTCTTTATCTGTCTTGCAGAACCTATTGGAAT
>QMNM01000204.1 GCA_003647765.1 Candidatus Cloacimonadota bacterium | reverse complement strand
TTCAGGAAAAGAGCCCCATAATAAAAATTTATCAAGTTCATTTTCCAATATTGAACGATTTTTAATGGAATAAATATCCTCACCGTTTAATCCCTTAAATTTTAAATATTCTTTAAAAGATAATGGTAAAATGTGAAAAGTTAAAGACCGTCCTCTTAATGAAGTTGCGATTTCTTTGGATAGAAGTTTTGCGTTTGAACCTGTCAGAAATATATTTTTTGAGATACTGTCGTAAGTTCGCCGTATAAATTTTTCCCAATCCGGAAGTTTTTGTATCTCGTCAAAGAATAGATAACAATTTGTAAGTGCTATTTGAGGATATAATTCTTGATACGCTTCAAAGATAGTATCAAGATTATTCTGGAATGTGAGTCGCTCATCTTCAAAATTTATGTATATAAAATTTTCTTTAGTAATGCCGGAACTATGAATTTTATCAATCAATTGAAAAAGGAAATAAGATTTCCCGGCACGACGAGGACCGATAATGGTTATAATCTTGTTAGTATCAAATGGGACTGTTAATTCTCTTGGGATAAACTTTGGCACCCAATTTAGGTGAAACTCTTTTATAATTCGTTTTAGGACATCCTTCATATTAATTATACAAGATAGTAAATTCTATGTAAATTTTTCTTTTTTTAACCACAGATTTCACTGATTTACACAGATTGCACAGAAAAAATATTATTAAATTTGTGCTAATCTGTGAAATTTGTGGTTTTCCTTAATATCAGGAAACTATTTAGAGATTATTTCCTTATTTGAAGGAAACTTTGCTAGTAAATTATAATATCAATTAAAATCCTTTTTTGCGACATATCTGCATTCTTTCAAATGCGAGTTTTTGGATAGTTTGTTCATCTGCTTCAGGATTTTGGTGGCGAATACCCTCTTTCATAATTTCATAAGTAATATCACTCAATTTAATCGCTTCTTCTATTCGCTGTTGAGGAGTCATATTTCTATATATTTCAATGCGATAGGCAGGTAATTTATTGAATCTCATTATAAATTCTGTTAATCCTTCAGGAAATTATCACCTGGCTTCTTTCAGGCATACCAAGCCCCACTCACTTACAGTAATGCAATTCTGTAAGATGTTTTATATCTGTAAGTTATAGCACTTACACGGACAGATATTTGAAATTTTTACAACTGTCGCCTTATATCAAAAGCACAAAATTTGATGTCAAATATATTTCCTGAATTATGCAAACAAGAATAACCACAAAATTTTATGATGTGTTTTAGTAATGCATAATGAGTAAATGATCCTTTTTGAAATATTGATGGGAATTTTACTTTACAAAAAACTCCTCGAACAGATTTATAAAGTAAATTTTTTGGGTTATTATTGATTTCAAACAAAATTCTTGACATAGAATTATCAATTTAAAAGTTTTAGCACACTTTGGAAAAAGTATAGGATTATATTATAAATTCATACTATAAATAAATGTAATTTCATAAATTTATTAAAAGTATTAAAAGGAGGGATTTATGTTCTCTTTGAAGAAAAAATGGTTTCTTATTTACTTGTCTTCCTTTGTTATTTTTTCTCTATTCATTATTAGTTGTCAAGTCAAGAATATAGGAAGAGGCAAGCAATCAGAAGTAATAGATACTTCGGCTGTATTAGCGGAATTTGATGGTGGCAAAATAACTAAAAAACAGTTAGAGGATAGAATTGAGCAAATTCCACCTATGTATAAGAAGCAATTTCAATCTGTGGAAGCAAAAAAGAAATTTTTGGATAATATGGTAACTGAAGAATTGTTTTACATGGAAGCAAAAAAGATTAGATTGGATAACGATGAAAATGTATTAGAACAGTTTAATAAACAAAAAAAACAGGCATTACAACAAGCATACTATGAAAAGGAAATTGAAAATAAGGCAAAGGTTTCTGACAGTGATATAGAAAAATACTACTCAGAACATAAAGACGAATTCATAGAAAAACCAACAGCAGAAATATTACATATTCAGACAAGTGAAAAAAGAAAAGCAGAAGAAGCTTTGGAAAAACTGAAACAGGGAGAGGATTTTAAGAAAGTCGTAGAGCAATATTCTACAAATAAATTTTCTAAAAGTAAAGGAGGTAGGATTAAAAAAATATACGATGAGGGAATAGTACCTGGAATTGGTACAGCAAAGGAATTAAATAAAATGATATTCTCTGCAAAAATTGATAGTATTTACGGACCTATCCTGGATAAAGAAAATTATCATATATTCAAACTAATAAAAAGAACACCTGCAAGACCAAAGGAACTCAAAGAAGTAAAAAACAAAATCAAGGTAAAATTAGAGCCTAAAAAAAGAGAAACCATTCTGAACAGTGTCTATAATTACCTGACTAAAAAATATAATACTATTATAGATACTAGCCTATTACAAGAATTAGATATAACCAGCACGGATTCCAGTAATTATCATAATGAGAATTTACTGGTTTCAAGTGATATTGATGAATTAAACATAAGTATTGGTGATTATTATACTGACTTAAAAGGGATGCCTTCTTATCAAATTGACCGCTTAAAAGATAAAAGAGAACGAGTCATTGACTTTATCAATAGAAAAGTAAAACCAGTTCTCTATTATCATGAAGCAGAAAAGAACAATTATGAAAATGACCCTGAAACAAAAAAGAAATTAGAGCAAATTAAAAGATTAAGTATGTTGCGAGAATGCTATAAAAAACTGATTGTGGACTCTCTTAATATTACTGATGATACATTAAGAAAGTATTATGAGGAAGAAAAAGATAGTAAGTATAAAATCAGAGAACAGGCAAAAGTCCGTGAATTTGTCCTGAAAGATAGAAAGACCGCTAAAAAAGTTAGGAATCTAGCATTAAAAACAAAAACAGATGAAGAATTAGATAAATTGGTGGAAAAATACTCGCTTAATAAAAAGAGAAAAGGCGACTTAGGCATAGTTTATAAAGATGGTCCTATTTCAAATCACGGTCAGGATAAAAGCTATAACGAAAATATATTTAAAACACAAGAAGGCAAATTCTCAGAGATATTCCAAAATAAAGACGGAAATTATGTATTTGTGAAAGTTAAAGAATATACTCCTTCTGGATACAGGGAATTCTCTGAAATAAAAGATAATTTGAAATCAGGATTGCAAAGGAAGTTGGGACAGAAAAGATTTGAGCTTGTTACAAAGCAGCTTGAAAATAAATATCATGTCAAAAAATATCCGGAACTATTAGAAGATATATTACCATTAGAGAAATTGAAGGAATTAGCAGAAAAAAGTCAAACAGATAATAAACCGTATGAAGCAATAAAATATTATAAACAAATTGAAAAGTATTACAAAAATGGCTCTGATGATTATAATGCTGTATTTATGCAGGCCTTCATTTATTCAGAAATGTTAAATAAAAAGGAAACTGCATTAGAACTACTTCATCATCTTATAAATGATTTCCCTAATGGTGATTTACACGATGACGCTCAATATATGATAGATGAAATTAATGGCAAAAATACTATTCTAGAAAAGTTAAATACAGAAGCTAAAAAGGCAAAAAAGGAAAAATAAATTTCACTTTTTACCACAAAGACAATAGTGTTTTATTTGCGATTAAGTAAGAGATTAAACGCGAACCAAACGCCAACTCAACAAACTCATCACAAAAGATTTATAAAAAAGATAAAAATGTTCGCGTAAGTTCGTATAGTTCGTATAAGTTCGCGATTGCAATGTTCGCGATTGAGTAAGAGATTAAACGCGAACCAAACGCTAACTCAACAAACTCATCGCAAAAGATTTATAAAAGGGATAAAAAATGTTCGCGTAAGTTCGCATAGTTCGTATAAGTTCGCGATTGCAATGTTCGCGATTAAGTAAGAGATTAAACGCGAACCAAGTGCTAACTCAACAAACTCATCACAAAAGATTTATAAAAGGGATAAAAAATGTTCGCGTAAGTTCGCATAGTTCGTATAAGTTC
>QMNM01000203.1 GCA_003647765.1 Candidatus Cloacimonadota bacterium | reverse complement strand
GTCAGATATAAGATGAAGTTCAGGTTGAACAAAAAAGAATTTATTCATACATACCTCCTGTTTTATAGGATAACTTCCTATTTATTAAAGAGTTAACATCCAAATATAGCAGGAGGTATGTCAAGAAAAATTGTTATTTTAACTTACTGATTTTTCAGAAAGTTATGTATTTTGCATAACGCATTAGAGACCATAAATATTAGGAGGAAAAGATATGTCTGTTTCTGACCCAATTGCAGATATGTTAACCATTATTAGAAATGGCTATCGTGCTAAGAAAAAAGAAGTGATAACAAGATCGTCCAAATTGCAAAAGGAAATTGTACGAATTTTATATGAGGAAAATTACATAAATAAATATACAATAATTCCTCCAATGAAGAAATATAATTATGAAAGGATTAAAATAGCATTACGGTATACAGATTCTGGCGAATCTGTAATAAAAGGAATAGATAGAGTAAGCAAGCCTAGTATTAGAATATATTTAGATGCAAGACATATCCCAGTTGTACTCAATCATACGGGTATTGCTATAATTTCTACAAATAAAGGGATATTTACTGATAGTCAAGCAAGAAAAAATAATGTAGGTGGAGAATACATTTGTAAAATCTGGTAAGATAATTATTACTATTCAATAATACTCTATATTTCATTCACTCATTACCAAACACTATCAAGGATAGAACACAGATTTTGCAGATGACACGGATAAAAACTAAATTACTTCACCACAGAGACATAGAGAATTATTCATCATATATTATTCTTTAAAATTAATCAATGTCATCCGTGTTTTATTAATTGGTAATGTCTAAATTTTATTACAATATATTCACTCATTATCAAGTTCAAGCTTGGTAATATCTAATGGAGAGAAAATGTCAAGAATAGGAAATGCCCCTATATTAGTGCCAAAAAATGTGAAAGTGAAAATTAGTGATAATATAGTTACAGTCATAGGCCCAAATGGAGAATTAACTCATACACTTAGTGAAGGAATTACAGTTGAATTAAAAGATAATCAGATAAATGTATTTCGGATTAATGATGAGAGAAAGTATAAATCTCTACATGGGTTAAACAGAAGTTTGCTCAATAATATGATACAAGGCGTGTTACAAGGATATGTAAAAAAGTTATATGTAGTAGGCAAGGGATACAAGGCTAATGTTATTCAAAATTGGTTAGTATTACAGTTAGGCTATTCACATGATATTATGTTAGAGATTCCATCTGGAATCAAGATTGAGACGGAAAAAATAAGTAGGGCTCAAGCTTCATCTATTCAGGATTTACAAGCCATAATTGATGTAAGCGGTATTGATAAAGAATTAGTTGGACAAATTGCAGCTGAAATTAGAGCAACTAAACCTCCTGAACCGTATAAAGGAAAAGGTATTCGTTATTCTGATGAACATGTAAGAAGAAAAGCTGGAAAAACAGCTAGTGGTACTGGTGCTAAATAATCTCTTTTTGTGCAAAAATATTATATCTATGCCACTGATATGTCTTATAAAGTATTGACGAACTAAGACATTCTATTAAAATCTTAACTTTTTATATCACGACATCACGAATAAATAAATTTCAATAGCGTATCAAAGGGAGCTTATAATAATGGCAAAAGTTTGTAAGAGTAAAAGAAGAGAGCTAATTAGAAAAAGAAGAAAGCGATCTATCAGGAAAAAAATATTTGGGACACCTGATAAACCAAGGTTATCTATTTACAGAAGCTCACAGCATATCTATGCTCAGATAATTGATGATGTCAATGGTCATTCTCTGGTAGCTATGTCAACTATTATGCCTTTGTTTAAAAAGCAAGCAACAGACAAAATGACAAAAATGGAGCGGAGCAAATTAGTAGGTAAGCTATTGGCAGAACAGTCAAAAGCAAAAAATATTAGTAAAGTATGTTTTGACAGAAATGGTTTTCTATATCATGGACGAGTTAAAGCTCTGGCAGATAGTGCAAGAGAAAATGGACTCCAATTTTAATTCAATCATAAGCCACAGAGACGCAGAGGGCACAGAGAGAAATTTATGGACACAGAGAAGAGAAATAATCACTAGAAATACAAACATACACAAAAATAAAATACATATTTTATCTAATTTAATCAAGTAGGAGGAAAATTTGGCTGATAAAGAAAAAGATATAAAAAAAAAATCTGTATATGTAAATACTAATGAACAAACTGAGGATTTTGAAATAGTAGTTGATAATGTAGTTGATACAAAACGAGTGGCAAAAGTTGGAAAGGGTGGACGGAACTTTAGTTTTAATGCTACTGTTGTTGTTGGTAATCAAAAGGGAATTGTAGGTGCTGGACTTGGTAAAGCAAATGAAATTGTTCCAGCAATAAATAAAGGCAAAGAAATCGCCAGGAAGCATCTCATTAAAGTACCTATAGTTAAAGGGACTATACCGCATAAGATAATAGGTAAATATGGTGGTAGTAAGGTATTACTAAAGCCAGCAGCTCCAGGCACAGGTGTTATCGCAGGTGGGCCAGTGCGTGCAATTCTTGAAGCAGCTGGAATTGAGAATATTCTTACAAAATCTTTAGGTTCTAATACTCCTCATAATTTAGTTAAAGCTACAATCCAGGCTCTAAAATCTTTGAGATCAATACAGGAAGTCGCTAACCTGCGAGGAAAAACTGTAAAAGAACTATTGAGCTAAGATACTCTATAACTATACAGCTTCTTTCACCGCAAATCCTGACTTATCGGGATTTTGATTAAAATTGGGGTCTGTATCTTCGCAATGTAGAAACCGATACATAAATTGTATACTATAGTTAAATTTTATCTTAATATTCTATCAAGTGCAAGCTGGAAGGAGTGGATATGAAATTGAAAATAACGCTGAAAAGAAGCAAAATTGGACAAAAAAGAAAAAGAAGAAGCACAATTGAGTCCTTAGGATTTAAAAGAACATATCAAACTATTATTAAAGATGACCGTCCGGAAATCAGAGGGATGATTCAGAAGGTCAGAGATATGGTAGAAGTGGAAGAAATATCTGATTCATAGACGATAATAGCACATAGAGCAGAACAATGAAAATCAAAGTAATACTTCCGTTATTATTTATACTTTTCGTTACCACACTCTTTGCTGATAGATATATAACAAGAGGACCTGATATTGGTGAGATTTAGTCTATTCCTAAAAAAGAGGATGTATCTCTTAAAATCTATAATATAAAAGGACAATTGGTCAGGATATTGATTGAAGAAAAACTTGACGCTGGAAAGCACTCTATCATCTGGAATGGACAAAATGATAATGGAAAAGAAATTTCAAGTGGGATATATTTCTATCAATTAAAATCAGGTAAGGAAAACAAGATAAACAAAATGCTCCTACTTCGTTAAAACTTCGTAGGATAAATATTGCTGATAAGTAAAGAGCGTAATGCGACACCAAGATTATTTCTCTCTGTGTCTCTGTGGCAAAGAATAAACTATGAATAATCAAGGAGTAAAAAATGAGATTGGATGAATTAAAAAGACCTAATAAGTTAAAAAAGAAGAAGCGATTAGGTAAAGGTAGTGGAAGTGGTTGGGGCAAAACTGCTGGTCGTGGTATGAATGGACAGAAATGCCGTTCTGGTAAGAAAGTTCCTGTATGGTTTGAAGGTGGACAAATGCCAATTCATAGAAGGTTGCCAAGAAGAGGATTTAATAATAAATTCAGAATTGAAAATAGAGTTGTAAATCTGTATCAGCTTGCTAAACTTGAACAAGATGTCGTGGATATTAAGTTAATGGAAGAAAAGGGACTTATACCAAAAGGAAAAACAAAATCGTCTATGCCTGTTAAGGTTTTGGCATATAAAGCAGACAAGTTAAATAGACCTATAACTGTAATTGCTAATAAATTCAGTCGTATTGCACGAGATATAATTGAACAAAATAAAGGGAAAGTTGAGGTGATTTAATTGTTAGAGAGTTTAAAGAATATTTTCAAG
>QMNM01000202.1 GCA_003647765.1 Candidatus Cloacimonadota bacterium | reverse complement strand
TTTAATCGCTGTTGATTATCAGTAATAAATTTACCAATAACTTTGAATTCTAATACACTACTAGTTTCCAACATATAGATGGTATCACCAATATTTATTGATTCATAACTTATCATTCTTTTTAACCTTATTAATAAGGTATTTGAAGCCATTAATAATAAGACACTGTAAAATGAAACCTGTACTCATAGATGTCCGCTTTGATACTCTATTAGTAGTAGATATATTCAGACAATCACTCATAATTTAATATTCATAACCCTTTCTGTTGCCATTGTTGGATCCTCTTTAATTTTTCTATCTAATTTTTCAAGCTGTTCAAATTCATAATAAAAATTAGAAATTAACTCATAGTCAATTTCTTTTATTCCAAGTATAATTTGTTCATATACTTTAATTTTGCTTTCAAGAATATCTTGTATCTTTGAACTCATCTATTCCCTCTGTTTGCCATAAAATCAAGTATATCAATCTTATCATATTCTTTACCAATCCATACCTGTCTTATTACAGCTTCCACAAAATCTACTTTAGTATTATTATTTATTTGATACTTTAATATTAATTCAGGATAATCGTCATGTATTGATTGTAGGAATGATGTATATTCCTGTTCTGCCAACTCTTTAATTGAAGTTAAGCTCAAGTGTTGAACTTGTCAAATTCAATTTTTCCAATCTCTTGGTATGCATCTGATAATAACTCTGATGCTTTTTCTACTTTTTTTCTTATCTTCTTTTCTTTATGTGCTACTGGATGGTCTAATAGAAAATCATCAATATTACATAGAACCAAATGAAGTCGATCTATCATTTCATGATAGTGTAAGTTATCTAATTTTATTTTTTTTGACATTAATATATCCTTTATAACATATTATACATTTTATGAAGGTTTTATGAAAGTTTGAAGAGAGGTAGATACCTCTCTAAGTTGACTTGGATAGTCAGCTCCACCAACCTTTGATTGATTACCACAATTCAAAGGATTTTAATTTAATAATATGAGGATTAACCCATAACCACTCACAACTATATTATACAATAATCTACTAGTAACTATCCAATTACAGTTTTAATTTTACTTAACATTGATTTTTCAGCTACAAGTTCTTTTTGAGAACTAAAGTAATTAATTCTATACATTGTTGCATCTATACCACTGTTTGTAAGTGTTTTTACTAACTCTTTTGATGAATGATTTGATACATTCATTGCTCTAAATTCTTTATTTGTGTTCATTTTATTTTCTCCTCTTTTTTATTTCATATCATTTTTTCTGGTATATGTTCCATAGATAGTTTTATATGTTTAGCCTGACTATATGGTGCTCTATTCATATGAAATCCCTTAAATAGGTGGACACCTATTTCAAGAATTGCTTCAAATTTAGTTTCATATATTTTAGGAATAGACCATGCCCAATTTTCATGTGCTGAAGAATGTCGGAGATATATATCACCTATTCTTGTAGAAAATATAAATTGATCTGCATCGTAGAGGATTGTTTTATCTTTAAGTTTTACTTCGTAATATGTATTGCACCATATTAAGTAGTATTTTTTACCTAGTTGTAATTGCTCTGCTGTTATCATAATAATCCTCTAATATACTCAATTATTTTCTACCCAATCTCCATCCATTTGCTAATATGGTCGATAATATGGCTTTAGAAACCTTTTTTACTTCTCCTGTAGTACAATTGATAACCCATTTTGTGCCAAACTGACTATTCTTTTCACCCTCTTGACTACAAATACTTTTATTTGCTAATCTCCAAGTTCTCATTTTCTCTTTTGTTTTATTGGTATGTTTATTTTCCGAACAAATACCCACCAATAAACCATTTAGATAATTTTCGTTTGTATTAGTGCTTCTTGAAATATTTCCAAATTCATCTTTTACATTAAATGTTCCTTCGGTTGCTCCAACCCATTCAGATTGTTTGTATGTGACACCAGCAATAGGAATATTTTTTATTTTGCCATCGATTCTAACAGTAGCATTTCCAGAAGTATTAAATCCCCATGGCAACTGATTGGATTTATTCCAAAAATTAATATGGTTTTTAACATTAAAAAATTTATGAAGATAGGATTCCAAAATTATCATTTCTTTTGCAGAATCTAAAATTTTAATAATCTTTAGTCTAAACCTCGTTGGATTATCAATAATTTCATGTTTCTTGCTACTAGAAGTTCCATAATACCAAAAATCACTCTCAATAGTTTCCCTGGCTCTTATCCTTGAGCCATAATAATATTGGTTTAATTTAATATCATACACTCTGTAAACATAATAGTCTCTACCGTCTACATTTGTGTTAAGGTTGGAGATTCTCTTATCTAATTCAATTATTCTTTTATATTCTCTCATTGTTTTTATTCTTAATTCTTTCATAATACATCTCTTATTTTATTTATAAGAGTAGTTGCAACGCTTAAATTTTACTAAAAGTTCAGACCCCTACAAGCGTTGCAAGAGAATAGAAGTCTTAGTAAAAAGCCTCTTATACCCTTATTTATAGAGAACATGCAAAAAATGATATTTACTGGCACTTGTATTAATCCAGAGAAAGTTCGCCACCTACACAAATACAAAATGAAATTCACCAAAGAAGGGATTCGAACCCTCGGATCTCCTAAAAGACCACCGCCCAGCAAGGACAGTTACGATAAGCCACTCTGACACTCTCATCCACTTAAGGAAGATACTCATACTTTCATATGAATAGATGAACTTCACTTTATATTTTAAGAATAGGGCTTAACCCTATAATCAGTACCTCGCCTACTGGAAACGCCAAATCCTCATTCTCAATTTGGGTGCATTTACTGAACTTAATCAGGATATTGTAGTTATTATACCATACTCTTTCTTAAGAGTAGGTTAATCTATCTCACCTGTATCAACAAATTGCTGAAGTATAGGTATCATCTCAGCCACTTGCTCTCGTGTTAAATGCATTTGCGTATGTAATAAAACTTCTTTAGGAATCGCAAATGGAATCCAGCCAACAGTTTCATCAGTTGTAACACCAAGTTTCTTAGCATCGGAAGCCATTACTTTTGGTTGAGCATCTGTTACACCAAACCAAATAGCATCCTCAGTTGCTAAAGAACTCTTTTGAATAGAACAATCATGACCATAATAATCTTGGAAAGCACCAACGGCAAAGCCACGGTTTGTTTTATCCTTATAAATCATCATAATCCTCCAGACCAATATTTAATACCGAATTCATACTGATTGCATTTTGGTCTAATAAGCTTTGTAAGACTTCTTGATAATCATCTTCTTCTGCTAAATCAAGACCTGCAACATACTTATTCATCAACCATTGGTATTCAAAGTTGCCATCTTCATCTAAAAACATAATTTTTCTGAAGTCTTGAGTAGTAATCTTATCATCTAAATCATTATGAAGCTTTAATTGTTTTAATTCAAGTAATGACATATCCATATATATTGGGAATAAAGCGAGAGGGCGTTCACCGTCTGTTAGAAATATAACCGATCTACTAAATATTTCATGTTTCTGCATCTGTAGTGATGCTTGTTTGTTCTTAGTCATATATGTACCTTATTTGTTTATAGTGTATTATATGATTAAAAGGCTTAAGGGGAGATTAAAACTTGTTTAATTTTGGAGAGAGTAGGTCTTCACCACAATACTATTAGTATTACTCAACCTCATGGCACTACCCTAATTGGCAGGCTAACGCCCTACTTAAAGGATACTCTCTAGGTGTAAAAGTTCCTAGTCCAACTTAATGGATTTCACGAGAACTCTTACTGAATTGATTGGTAGCGATTGGGAATAATTACGCTAGACTCCCATAAAATTAATTATGTGCCCCACAACTATCATTAATGATTTCACATCAAATTCGTCTTTATAATACAACTTGGGTGTGCTGTATTACCAATACTTTGTTATCTTAAACTATATGTATCTCTACCCGTATTTGGGTGGTTTGGTTTACTAATTGGTTTAGTTTC
>QMNM01000201.1 GCA_003647765.1 Candidatus Cloacimonadota bacterium | reverse complement strand
ATTTTTCTCTGTGCTCTCTGTATCTCTGTGGCAATGGAGAATATTGTGTGGAATGACCACTATACATTTCAATTGATGCAATATTCTATCTTATTTCCCAAATCAATTAAACTTTTTTGAAGTAATTGTTTTTTATATTCCATCTCTTGTCTATTATTTACAAATATTGGTTTTCCATAGATAATTTTTGCTTGTGTAAATGGTTTTGGAATAATAAAATTGTCCCAACTATTTAGTATCCATTTTTTCCGAGCAGAGCAAGAAATAGGTATAATCGGTTTTTTTGATATAAGTGCTAAATATATTACGCCGTTTTGTAGTTGTTCTTTTGGTCCGCGAGGCCCATCAGGCGTGAAAGCCACATCATATTTTTCTACAATTTTTATCAGTTTTCTCATTGCTTTAAGTCCACCACGAGTAGAAGAGCCACGCACTGCTCCATAACCTAATCCTTTTGTTGCTAAAGCAATATATTCTCCATCCTTATGCTGAGAAATTAAAATATGCGCTTGCTCATTCCGATGTGCATAAGCAAGAATAAGTTGGCGATTATGCCAGAATGCATAAATGACTGTACCGTACTCCTCCTTTGCTTTTAATGCATATTTTCGGTCAATCATTTTCATTCGTAAACTGCCTATTAACAACCGAATAAGCATAGGTCCTAAATAGCGGACAAGATTATTTAATATCTTCTGACCGATTTGTTTCATTTATCAATTCCAAACAAATATGTGCTACATTTTCAGAAGCAGTTTTATTACCCAATAAATTCCTTATCCTTGATAATTCAGTAATCATTTGCTCGCGATATATTTTGTCATTTTCTATTTTATCAATTTCCTTGATGATTTGTTCTGGGTTTGCATTATTTTGAATCAGCTCTGGAACTATACTTTTTCCAAGCATTATATTTGGCAATCCAATATATTTAATCTTAACAAAATATCTACCAATAAGATATGAAATGAAAGATGTCTTATAAACAATAATAAGAGGAGTGCCGATAAATCCTGTTTGTAAAGTTGAAGTGCCTGATTTTGAGATTACTACATCACTATATTTAATCATTTCATAAACATCCGTAACCAAACTAATCTTGCCCCTTATTGAGTCAATTATTTTCAGAAATATGTTTTTATCCACAGTATCAGAAATAGAAAGCAAAAACTGGTATTTATCCCTTTTTGATAAAACAGAAATCGTATTTACAAATTGTGGGAGAATTTTTTTTATTTCAATATTTCTGCTCCCAGGCAAAAATGCAAGCCATTTCTTATCATTGCGTAAATTATATTTACTTATAAATTCTTCTTTTGACAATTTAAATTCTATCTCTTCTACAATAGGATGTCCGACAAATTCCACATCTATGCCTATATCTTGGAATAACTCCTTTTCAAATGGGAATATAACAGCAGATTTTGTTACCAATTTCTTGATTTTATATACTCTTCTTTTATTCCACGCCCATACTTGAGGGGTGATGTAATAAAGAATAGGTATATTTAATTTGTGAGCGATTTTAGCGATTTGGAAGTTCAATCCTGGGTAGTCAATTAGTATTACTAAACTCGGCTTTCGTTCCTGAAATTCTAATTTAATTTTTTTGATAACTGTTTTAAAGAATGGAAGGTGCTTGACAACTTCTACAAATCCCATTACACTAAATTTTTGGATGGGAAAGAGTGTATTAAATCCTAATTTTGTCATCTCTTTGCCACCAATACCATAAAATTGTAAATTAGTGTTCTTTTTCTGCAATGCAAAGATTATTCTAGCTGCATGTATATCTCCTGAACTTTCTCCAACAGAGATAAAGATATTTTTCATAATTTGCTCTATTTCATTGATATTACACAATAAATTTTGTTGGGGTTTTATAAGTCAATAAAAATTCTTTGTATCTATGTTTTAGGTGTAAAATTAAACAAAGAACAAAAATTAACTGCCTATGTATTCGGAATATAAAAAAGATAAACTTGACAGAATAAAATGAGTTAAAACAAATTGCTATCTGTTGATAATGAAAAGTGGAGGCGTATTAAATGGCTGTAAAAATCAGATTAATGAGAACAGGTGCTCGTAATCAGCCGTCGTATAGGATAGTTGTAGTTGACTCAAGACGGAAAAGAGACGGGAAATATATTGAGAATTTAGGATATTATGATCCTAAAACAGATCCATTTATCTATAAAGTAAATATAGATAGAGCAATATATTGGTTAAATAATGGAGCAATTCCGACAACAACTGCCAAATCCTTATTGCGTAAAGCAGGAGCATTAGAAAAACGACACTTTCTAAAATTTGGAATTAAGACAGAAAAAGAAACTGCTATTTCCACTTCAGAGAGTGGGAGTCCAATTGAAACATTAGAAGAAAATATTGAACAGAATCCCGAAGAAAAAAAAGAAGAAAAAATTGAAGAAACTAATGAGGAGGAGAATAATGAAAGAGTTAATTGAAACTATTGCTAAAGCATTAGTTGATGACCCAAGTTCAGTTAATGTTAAAGAGGTCTCTGGTGAAAGAGTTACTTTATATGAACTGCGTGTCGGAGATGGTGATGTTGGTAAAGTAATCGGGAAGCGCGGAAGAACTGCTAACGCAATAAGAACAATCCTTAATGCTGTATCAACCAAACAAGGCAAAAGAGCTGAATTAGAAATTATAGAATAAGTGTTGACAGTAGAGGATTTAGTTGGCATCGCTATTATAGGAAAATCTGTTGGTGATGAGGGATTTGTACAGATTAAATCACAGACAGATTTTCCTAATCATTTTCTTAGTCTAAAGGAAGTATTTATTCTATTTCCTGATAAAAAACTAGAATTATTAGAAATAGAAAAGGTAAAATACGAACATAATAAAATCTTTATAAAATTTAAAAATGTTAATAATAAAATCCAGTCAGCAAGTTTGTATAAAGCCAAAATAATGATTGAACCAAAATATCTTCATCCTCTACCAGATGATGAATACTATCAATTCCAACTAATTGGTTTAGATGCAGTTAATGAAGATAATAAACATATAGGCATTGTTATTGATTATATTGAAAATAAAATATATGATTTCATATTGATAGAAACAGGACAAGAAGACAGGAGACAGAATTCAGAAGACAGAATTCAGAAGACAAGAAGACAAGTAATGATTCCTTTTATTGACAGATTCGTTAATAGAGTGGATATAAAAAATAGAACGATTTTTTTATCTAATGTAAACGAAATAATAAAGATATGTTAATAGATGTCTTAACTCTTTTTCCGCAAATGTTTGATGGTCCTTTATCTGAAAGTATTGTGAAAAGAGCGAGAGAAAAAGGTAGGTTGAATATAAACCTTATTAACTTTCGGGATTTTTGCACTGATAAACATAAACAGGTAGATGATTATCCTTATGGTGGTGGAGCAGGAATGGTGATAAAACCAGAACCACTTTTCCGTGCTGTTGAGTTCTTGAAACAGAAGCGAGAGTACTTTAAAAATGAAAGTTCTATTCCAATTATTTATCTGACTCCACAAGGAAGGTTATTTAATCAGCAACTGGCTAAAGAGCTGGGCAAAAAAGAGTATTTAATTCTTATTTGTGGACATTACAAAGATATTGATTATCGTGTGCGAGAGCATTTAATAACAGATGAAATTTCTATTGGTGATTATGTGCTTTCTGGTGGAGAGATTCCAGCAATGGTACTTATTGATGCTGTAACACGCTTATTACCGGATGTTTTGGGAAATGAGGAGTCAGCAAAAACTGACTCTTTTGAAGATAAATTATTAGATTGCCCTTATTATACAAGGCCGAAAAATTTTCGCGGATACAAAGTCCCAGAAGTCCTGTTGTCTGGTAATCATCAAAAGATTGCTCAATGGCGAAAACATAAAGCATTAGAAATTACAAAAAAAAATAGAACTGACCTATTTAGTTAATTCTATAAGCAGTTTATTATAGTCAATTTATTCTATTTGGCAATAACTTATAAGTAAAAATTAAGCATGGTCTTTGACTGGT
>QMNM01000200.1 GCA_003647765.1 Candidatus Cloacimonadota bacterium | reverse complement strand
TTCGTGGCTATCTTTCCCTAATAATTCTCAAACGACAACGGCTTATACTTCTCACCCTGCTTAAAGAAGAACTTGGAGAAAAACTCATAATATTCCAGACGCAGACATTGAATAAATACAATTAATCCTTCAAGTAAAATCACAAGGATATTGCCATTTATTATCATGAAGTGTTTTGTAAAAGCATTACTTGTCATTATCTCTGCAACTAAAAATACAGAGCCCATAAGTGCGGCGTGTGTAAGTGCAAATGCAGCTATACGAATAAAAGAAATAGTATTTGTCAACAGACCTAACATTATCTCAAATGGCTTGAATATAACCTCTGCTAAATCTTCTTCACTTTCCTCTTTATGAGAAAAAATTATCCTGCCAAACGCAATAAAGAATAATGGTAAAAACAGTGCTGGCAATACAATATACCAGTTTATCTGAAAATCCTTTCTTGTAAATGTAAGATAGCCAATAGTTAAAACTACCCAAAAAAACATGGAACTCAATATGCTCCATTGTCCAAATATCGCTTCTGATAACGACTTATTACGCAGAGAAGTAATAATATTCAAAATGATCCCTAAATTTATAACTATTACTCCAAAGATAATCGCAGATATCAAAAGAGGATTAGGATTATCTAAAGGATGTAACCATAAAGGTTTTATCAATTCTTCGTTGCCAAAAAATGAGCCAAAAAGAAATCCAAACACAATTGCAGAAATCCCACAAAATACAAAGATATAACCGAAATCCTTTAATTTATAAAAAAACCGCAGGTTAATCAATGCCAATCCTGCTAAAAATAACACTAATCCATGTCCAACATCTCCAAACATCATTCCAAACATAAATACAAAAGTAATCGCTAAAAACACAGTCGGGTCAATTGCCTTATAATGCGGAATGCCGTAAATATTTAGCAATTTCTCAAATGGCTTTATTGTTTTTGGATTTTTCAACTTTGTCGGAACAATAACCTGTTTGTTTTCCATTTCATTTGAATCCATAACATCTATAATAACTTGACCAGCAAATTCATTGTTAATCTTTTTCTGCACCTGTTTTAATTTACTTTGTGGCACCCAAGCAGTAATAAAATAGCCATGTTCTGTCATTAAAAAGTTCTTTAATAATCCCAAAATTTCTTTATTCATCAATAATGTCTTATGCCAAATATCTATCTTTTTTACATACTCATTTTTTAATTGTTCTAATGCTATCTTATATTGATTTAACCTCTCCTTTTGTTCCCATAATCGCAATTCAATCTCTTCAAACATCTCCTTTGTTGTGCCTTTGCTTGGTAGTTTTACCTCTTGAAAATCAAGAGCAGAAAGGCTTTGTTGTAATGACTTCTCATACTGGTTTAATGTGGCACAAATAATAAATTCTTTGCCCAATTGATAACTGCTTTCAATCACAAAAGGAATATTTTGTATACTGTTCTCCAATATTGGCAATTGCTGAGCAGGTATAGTACCGACTTTTAAATATAAATACATTGGCTCACTCAATAATCCTACATTAATACCTAAACTATCCAATTGATTAAGCTGCCATGATAATAGTTCTGTGGTTGGTATTTCTCTTTCTAAGTCAGCAATAGAATGAATCAAATCCTCAACTTTATACTGAAAATCTCTTATTTCACTATCCAATTTATCTGAAATTGTGAAAGGACTGATTTCTATTTCCTGATTGGTTTTATAAATGCCCAGGTCAATCTTTTTACATGTATTAACAACAATTGTATCTAATGCAGACATTTTATTGAAGATTTCTTTTTTTTCTTCAGGTGCTCTCAGAATTTCACTTGCCTGCTCAAAATAGATAGAATTTGCAATATGAAGACAGTTCAATTTAGTAATAGATTGCAAAAGAGGAGAAAATTTCTCTTTTGCCGTAATAATTTTTAACAACTTCATCTTTTCCGGAATAAACATCTGGTCTCCTTGTGCGTAGTGCGTAATGCGTAATGCGTAGAGCGTAATGCGTAATGCGTAATGCGTAGTGCGTAATGCCTAATCACTAATCAAAAATATGGTATTCTGTTTAGTATCTGTAATAGAAAGTCCGAACTGTTTGGCTTTCAAAATCCTCTTCACATCAGCAATTATAAATCGCTGTTTTAAGATAAAATAGACAAAATTGTAAAAGTCAAAAGGACTTGTAGACATTTTGTTATCTTCAATTACAGTATTAAGGTATAATCTCAAGTATTTTTCAAAATCTGCGATGTTATCAATATTAGCAATATTGTCCTTGAAAATATTGCTGTATGGCTTGTCCCTGATGTTTTCTATTATCTTCTTTATATCATTCAATTCAGCAATTCTCCAAAAATCATCAGTTGTGAAAAACTTTGTGAAAATCATTGTATGGTAAATTTGATTAACTGACTGTTTACGATAGAATTTTAGAATCAGAAACCAATGTATCATTTTATACGAAATTAGATAATTAATAAAAGTAATAATTTTTTGTGAGAATTTCTGGGCTGCATCCCATAGCATTTGATAAAAGAATCTATCAAGTTCCATCTCTATCTGTTCAATATTTTCGCCAGAGGTGTCCAAATGATCCAGCTTTTGCGAAAATGCTTCGGCCTTATTTGCTATACGCTTTATTAAATTACGAAGAATTGGTTGTTGAATACTTATCAATATTTGGGAAATATCTGAGATTTCTGTTGCCTTTAAATATGCAAATTTTCCAAGTTCCTTATTGATATACTTTTCTTCCCGTTTATAATAAATATTGCGTAAGAACCTTTTAATTATCAATAAGTCCTTTTCAAGTAGATTAATTCGTAGAAAATCAAATTCCTTATTTTTTAGAAATCGCAAAAGATGTTCCACAAGTATTTGATAGTAATTCGCTAAACTTAATTCCATTTCGTCTAAAGTTTTGGCTTTTCGGTCAATGTATACGGATTTATCGCATAGATGATTATATGCTTGTTCTATGCTTTTACACGCGACAAGCATTTTTAAGTCATCAATAGTGATAGCATTGCTCTTTAAACCACCTAATACACCAATTGCTGAACTTAACCGATTAAAATTTAGTATTCCCATTTTATATCCTTATAGCCACGAAGAACATTTTACCACAGAGAAAAGCAAAAGAAGACCCTAAATTGAGTCAGATACTGCATTTTTATATTCTTCCAATAAAGTTTCAATGAGTTCTTTAACAGACACGATTTTATCTACACGATATGCATTTGTTCCTGCAAAGGCGAATCCTTGTTCAAGCTTTCCTTTTTTGGCATTGGTCAGTGCAAGAGCAATGCAGTATGGTACTTTTCTGAAGTCGCAAGTTTTTAAGCATTTCCACGGGCATTTAAATGGTTTCTTAATTCCATTAGAAACATCTTCAAGAAATTGATTTCTTATGGCTCTACCTGGCAATCCAACAGGACTGTCAATTATAATTAAATCTTCTTTTTTGCAGTTTAGATATGCTTCTTTGAATTTTATATCTGCATCGCACTCGTGTGTGGCTACAAATCTGGTTGCCATCTGCACTCCCTGAGCTCCCAACTGCATGAATTTATAAATATCTGCTCCTGTATAGATGCCTCCTGCGGCAATTACTGGAATATGCTTATTAAATTTTTCCTCATAGAATTTTATTACAGAAATAACTTCTGTTAGTATTTTATCCAGTGCATAGTCAGGATTATCAATCTGTTCTTTTTTAAAACCGAGGTGCCCACCAGCTAAAGGTCCCTCTACAACCACAGCATCAGGGACATGATTATATTTTCTTGCCCAACATTGAAATATAATTTTAGTAGCCCTTGCAGAAGACACTATAGGGACAACTTTAGTTACTATCTCTCTTAACCTGTCAGATGGTAATGTTTTTGGGGTCCTTAGTGGAAGTCCTGCACCAAGGAAAACTAAATCTGCTCCTTCATCAATAGCAACAAGCACAAGTTCATCAAAATCTGAAAGAGCCACCATTATATTTACTCCAATAATTCCATCTGTCATTTCCCTTGCTTTTCTTATTTCTTTTATCAATGCTCTTT
>QMNM01000199.1 GCA_003647765.1 Candidatus Cloacimonadota bacterium | reverse complement strand
TTGTTAAAGATATCAAAAGGAGTATTATTTATGCATAAAAGAACGAATAAAGAATTTATTTAGGACATTTATTGAGTCAATAAATAGAATAGAAATCTATGTTGATAAGATGAATTTTGAAGAATTTTTACAGAATATAAAAACACAAGATGCGGTTGTTCGTAATATAGAAATTATTGGTGAAGCTGTTAAAAATATCTCTGCTGCTATTAGAGAAAAATATAACAATATAGAATGGAGAGATATATCAGGAATCAGAGACAAAATAATTCACCATTATTTTGGTATTAAATGGGAAATTGTTTGGTCTGTTATAAAGAATAATTTACCTAAACTAAAACTAAAAATAGAAAAAATACTTAACGAAATAGAAAACTAAGTAAGTATCAATAGAGTACTTCCATTTTTTTATTTCACCATAAAGACACAAAGTCATAAAGAAAAATAGGTATAAATTTCTGCATCTTGGTGCCTTTGCTGTGAAACAATATAAGAACATTTTTGATAACTATAAAAAAGATATATGAAAAATGATATAATTTTACTATCACATGGAAGCGGTGGAAAGAAAAGTCAGGAACTATTATCATTTATTTTCAATATTCTTGGAGATACTTTAATCAATAGAGGTGAGGATAGTGGAATTTGTCTATTGAATTCAAACAAAATAGCAATTACTACTGATAGTTTTACAATTGACCCTATATTTTTCCCTGGCGGAAATATTGGAAAGTTATCTGTTTGCGGCACAATAAATGACATTTCTGTAATGGGAGCAGTTCCTAAATATATCACTCTTGCCTTGTTGATTGAAGAGGGTTTTCCTTTCACTGATTTAGAAAAAATCGTTTTATCCATAAAAAATGAAGCACAAAAAAGTGGAGTGAAGATTATTGCTGGAGATAGCAAAGTTGTTATCAAAGGAAAATTAGACAAGATATTTATAAATACTTCTGGCTATGGTGAAATAATAACCGACCAAGAGATAAATTCTACAAATGTTGAACAAGGCGATGCTATAATTATTTCTGGTGGTATTGGTGAGCATAGTGCTACAATAATGGCTATACGCAATGAAATGGAAACTGATTTAATTTCTGATTGTCAGTCATTAGATAAGATGATATTTGCACTATTAAAAGAGGGTTTTACAATTAGGGCGATGCGAGATATAACGCGTGGTGGATTAGCTTCAATTTTGAATGAAATTGCTCAATCATCAAAACTAGATATGGAAATTTGGGAAAATGATATACAGATTAAAGAGGAAGTACAAGCGATTTGCGACATTCTCGGATTAGACCCTTTATATCTTGCTTGTGAAGGAAGGATTGTCTTATTCTCACCGCAACAAGAGGCAGATGAAATAGTTAAATTTTTGCAAAAAAAATATCAGCTAAATAGCACAGTCATTGGACGAGTAAAGGGATATTCTGAAAATAGTAAAATCCTTCTGAAAACTCCTATTGGAGCAGAAAGAGTATTACCGCTTCTGACAAGAGAATTGACTCCAAGAATATGTTGATATAACATTGAGCCCGCTCTAAAAACCCCTGAAGGGATTAAAATTAGGTTTTTTTTACATTTTACCCACAGTTAAAACTGTGGGCTAATCATATAAGAGATAGTGAGCGTTATTCAATGTGCTATTAAATCAAGTTTTGCTTTGCTCAACTTAACTCAAATTTCAAGTTCCAATAAAAATCTTCTATAACTCAGAATTTATCTTACACTGGTTTCGTTTAGAAACAATACGCATCACTTCTCCAGCAGCTTCTTCTATTGATTTTGCAGTAACATCTACTACTGAATAATTATGTTGACGAAATAATGATAAAGCATAATTCACTTCGTTGCGAATAGTATCAAGTTCAGTATAATCATGCATATCTACTTGGAACTTATCTGCTCTTACTTTTCTGATTAATTGTAAGCGGAATGGTTGAATAGTTAGACCTACAATCTTTTTAGAATCGGTTTCTAATAATTGAGGTGCAACTGGTATATTGTATATTATTGGGATATTCGCTACTTTATATCCACGGAAGGAAAGATACATACTAATGGGAGTTTTAGAAGTTCTACTGACACCTAATAAGATAATTTCAGCACTGGATAAATCTTGCAAATTTCTTCCATCATCGTGCTTAACTGCATAATTAACATTATCTATTCGTTTGTAATAATCTTTATCTAAGTTACGAAATAATCCTGGTATAGCCATTGGTGAAATTTCTAAATAATTGCTGAATCTGGCTAAAATTGGTCCAAAAATGTCAATTGTAGGAACAGCGTGCTTTCGTCCTTCATCTAATATTACATTCCGTAATTCAGAAGATACAAGAGTATGAACAATTACACCGTCTACCTTTTCAGCTTCTTTGATTATCTCTTTTACCTGTTTGACATTACGGATGCGACTTTTCTTATGCAAGATTGTCTTTGTCTGGCTAAACTGCGTCAAAGCTGCTTTTACAACAATTTCACAAGTAGAGCCTGTGGCGTCTGATACAATAAATATGTGTCGGAACTTAGTAATTTTCATTTTTTTATGTTCTGCTTTTGCACATTTCTTTTTATCAATTTTCCATAATAGCCAACAATTTTTTTATTTTCTAAAGCAATTTTGCCATTAACTATTACCCACTTTATACCATCAGAGAATTGGTTAGGATTTGCCACAGAGGACTTTGCTTGAATGGTTTTTGGGTCAAAGATTGTAATATCAGCAATTGCCCCTGTTTGCAATTTGCCTCGCTGTTCCATTTGCTTACATGGAACAAAGCTTGCTGGAACATAAGTTATTTTGGCTAAAATATTTTTCATTGGCATGTGTTTTCTCTGACATTCATAAATTGCTTTGGCAAAACATGCTGCACCGCGAGGATGATTATTTGCATTCTTTTCTTTTTCTATTCCTCCATCAGATGCAATACAACTCCAAGAATATTTCAGCACTGGAAAAAATAACTCATCCAAAGACATAGTCCCCTCTGGAACAGCAACTATTACTCCATACTGTTTGCGATACTTATAGAAACTATTCTTATTCAATACTTCACCAGTACCGAGTATTGTCAAATCATCATAATTTAAATTGTATCTCTGTTGCCAGCCATGATTAAATCTTGTGGAGCTAATATATGTTGCCCAATAGCTGTATGGATACACACAGCAGTTCACATTATAGCCCTGTTGATTTGCCTCTTTAATCATTTTTAATGCAGTTTGCATATGATAAGTTGCACCTGTGGAATGAATATGGTCAATATGCACCATTGCACCGGATACTTTTGCCAAATTTATTGCTTCCTGAACTCCATCTAATTCCTTCTCTTTTGAAGAATAACGGAGATGTAAAAATAGAGGGACATTGTTTTTCGCTGCTAGTTTTGCATATTCCACCATCTCTTTATAAGGAGTAGGTTGATATTCAATGCTATGAGATATACCGAGATTGCCGTAATCCAAATTCTCTTGAATTAGTTTTAATCTATCAGGAATTGTTTTACATCTTGTTCGCACATTCATCACTTTCGTAGAATATCCATAATTTGTAAGATGTTTCACATTTTGAAAATATTTATATGTTTTTTTGGCATCGTCAGTGCCGCCATGCATAAAAAGAACAGTTGTAACTCCATCAGTGATTTTATACTTTTCCATTGTAAGATATGTTTTTTCGGGACTAAACGAGTTATCAGCAAGTATGTCAATAAAGCCCGGACTAACTATAAAATCTGTTGCATCAATTATTATCTTACCAGAAATTTTTTCTGTTGTAATGATAGCAATTTTATCTCCTGTGATGCCTATATTAGCGACTTTTTCATATTCAGAGATTGGGTCAATTACTAATCCATTTAATATTACAAGGTCATAGCTCTCGGCAATCAGACGGCAAGTGAACATAATAAAGAAGAATATAATCGGCATTATGGTACCAAAATAAAATATATTTTTCATTTTTTCTTAATCCTATAATAATGCTTAAATTTTACATTATCGTCTTTTATACATTTTAAAAATTCTTTATCATTG
>QMNM01000198.1 GCA_003647765.1 Candidatus Cloacimonadota bacterium | reverse complement strand
TCCAATATTAACTAATGTGGACATCATTGGAAACAGTGCGTCTGGTTATCGTGCTTCTGCTGGTGGTATTAACTGTGGAAGTAATTCCAATTTAGTTTTAAACAATGTTACAATCAGTGGAAATACAGCTGTTGAGTTGGGTGGAGGGATTTTTATTAGCTTTTCAGACCCAATTTTTAACAATGTTGTAATCAATGAAAATAATGTAGAGGATAATGGTGGTGGCATTTATTGCAGGTCATCAAATCTAAATATGACTGATGTAGAGATTTATCAGAACAATTCTGATTATGGTGCTGGAATTTATTGCAATGATAACTCCAATCCGACTTTGTCTAATGTTACTATTACTGAAAATAGTGCTGTTTCTGAAGGCGGTGGTATTTATTGGGAAAATTCAAGTGCAACTTTTGATTCTATCCATCGCAGTAATATATTCCTGAATTCTGCACAATTGGGATATGACTTGTATGCTGATGAATGCCCAATTATAGATGTAATTGTTGACACTTTTACTATATTATATCCAAATGATTTCATTGCTTTTCCAGTTGATAATTTTACTTTTGATATTCTCCATTCAAAGATAGAGCAGGTCAATCACGATTTATATGTCAGTCCAACTGGCTCAAACAGTAATAGCGGATTAACAGCTGACGACCCTTTACTTACAATATTCTATGCACTGATGAAAATTATTGCAGATAGCACAAATCCACACACAATTTATTTAGCAAACGGAACTTACTCTCCTTCACAAACAGGTGAAAATTTCCCGATATATTGCAGAAGTTATCTTTCATTTCAAGGAGAGGATAAGTCCGCTACTATATTGGATGGCGAACAATCTGGTAGCATTTTTTACTGTTACAATGATAGTTGCTTCTCCATAGAGGACATCACAATTCAAAATGGCAGTGCTGTATCTGGAGGTGGAATTTATTGTTATTCATCAAATCCAAATTTAGTTAATATTACTCTCAATGGAAACAATGCTACTTTTGGTGGTGGCATTTACTGTGAATATTATCCAGGTCCGAGCATAAATAATGTTACAATCAGTGGAAATAGTGCTAATAATGGCGGTGGGATTTATTGTTATTCCTGCTCTGCTATCCGTCTGACTAATGCTAATATCAGTGGAAACAGTGCGTTAATAGGCGGTGGTGGAATTTGCTGTTATTTTTCCAGCCCAAGTTTATATAATGTAACTATCACAGAAAATACTGCTAATGATGGCGGCGGAATTCACTGTGATTATTTCTCAACTCCAAGTATGAGCAATGTTATTATCAGTGGAAACAGTGCTTCTTACGGTGGAGGAATCTACTGTTGTTCTTCCAGCCCAAATCTTAACAATGTTACTCTTGTTGAAAATATTGCTGATGCTAATGGCGGTGGAATTTACTGCGAAGAAAATGCTACTCCGATTCTAAATAATGTTATCATTACTGGGAACAGTGCTTCTGGTTATTATGGCTTTGGCGGTGGAATTTACTGTATGAACAATTCCAGTCCGGGTTTGTCAGGTGTAATTATCAGCGAAAACAGTGCGACAACTGGTGGAGGTGGCCTGTATATATGGAATTCAATCCCGGTTTTTGACTCAACAAATCGCTGTAATATATTCTTGAATTCTACACAATCAGAATTTGGACACGATTTATATGCTGAAAAATGCCTAATTATAAATGTAATTTTAGACACTTTTACCGTATTATATCCAACTGATTATTTTGCTTTTCCAGTTGATAATTTCACCTTTGATATTCTCCATTCTAAAATAGAGCAGGTAAATCAGGATTTGTATGTCAGTCCAACTGGTTCTAATAGTAATAGTGGATTAACTCCGGACGACCCATTACTTACGATTACTTTTGCACTGATAAAGATTGTTTCTGATAGCACAAATCCCAATACAATTCATTTAGCAAATGGAACTTATTCGCTTTCCCAAACAGGAGAGACATTTCCAATACATTGTAAAAATTATGTATCATTGGAAGGTGAGAATCAATTTCTTACAATTTTGGATGCAGAAGGGCAGAACCATATCTTATACTGCAACAATGATAGCTGCTTTTCAATAAAGAATCTAACAGTTCAGAACGGTAATGCTGATTATGGAGGTGGGATTTATTGTGTATATTCAAATATGACTATAGACAGTGTTATGTTTGTTGGAAACAGTGCTAAGAATGGCGGCGGACTTTACTGTGAATATTCCGATTTGGATTTGACCAATGTTAGAATCAGAGCAAATGATGCTAGTGCTGGTGGTGGACTTTATTGTCAATATTGCAGTCCAAACTTAACCAATGTTAGAATCAATGAAAATACAGCTGATTGGTCTGGTGCTGGAATTTACTGTGGGTATTCAACCAGTCCACATTTATTGAATGTTACTATAACTGATAATAGTACTTCTACTAATTATGGTGGAGGAGGTGGGATTTACTGTGGGTATAGCTCCACTCCGCATTTAATTAATGTCGTCATCAATGAAAACTATGCTAATTATGGCGGCGGAATTTATTTAGCATCTGCTAATGCGTATTTAACTAATGTTACTATAAGTGAGAATAATGCTAACAATGGCGGTGGTATTTATTGTGAGAGTTCAGAGTCGTATTTAGTTAACTGCATTCTCTGGAATGATACTCCACAGGAAATCTATGAATATTCTGGTATTGTTAAAGCAACTTATTCAGATATACAGGATGGTTGGATAGGCACTGGTAATATAGACGCAGACCCATTATTTGCAGACCCTGAAAATGGCAATTTTCATTTAACCTGGGCAAATTTTCCAATCCCTGACTCAACAAAATCACCTTGTATAGACGCAGGTGACCCAAACTCTCCTCTTGACCCGGATAGCACAAGAGCGGACATCGGAGCATATTACTTTGACCAGATGCAAACAGATATTGAGAATACATCAGTTGTTAAAGTCCCGATAAATTATCGGCTTTACCAGAATTATCCAAATCCGTTCAACCCAAAAACAATAATTCAATATTCAATTCCAAAGGATAGTAGAGTTGAGTTGAAAATCTATAACATCAAAGGTGAATTGGTAAGAACACTTGTTAATGAACCACAGTCCATTGGCTATTATGATGTTGTATGGAATGGCAGAGATGATAATGATATTCCTGTCAGTTCAGGCGTCTATTTTTATCGTCTAAAAATAGGTGATAAAGTATCCCGATGCATCGGGACAAAGAAGTGTTTGCTTTTGAAGTAGCATATAGATAACCAGACTTGGGTTTGGAGAACCCGAGTCGGGTTGGAAAATAATATCTATGAAAGGAAAGAAAGATGAAAAAGACAAAAACTATGGTAATCATCGGGCTTGGTCTAATCTTTTGTATAGGATTAACAGCAAAGCCCATTGACTATCCAAATAATCCGAGTAATTGGATAGAAATATCCGAAAATAGTGAGAAAGATCTATTTGAGTGTGTCTCCTCAAACAGCAATGAAACTCAGGTAAAATTCTCCCTCCCTGGCTATCAGATGGAGACAATTACAGAAAATGGCGAAAAATATCAGAAAATCACTTATTGGAACGAAGGAGAATTTACAGAAGTTGGCAAACCAAATCTACCAAGATTCTCACGATTTATTGCAATTCCAGATGAAGGTTCTGTAACAGTAGAAGTGATGGGATACGAAGATGAAATATTGTCAGACATTATCATCTATCCGAAACAGCCATTTCAAAGTGAAAGTAACCCTGAACATCCTCCATTTACAATAGATACTGATTTCTATCAGAATGGTGGAACTTTCCCAGAAAGGATAGCAGAACTTGGAACACCTGCTATAATGAGGGATTTCCGTGTTGTAAATCTTACAGTCAATCCATTTCAATACAATCCACAGACAAAAGAATTGCGTATTCTTAAAAATGTTGAGTTAAAGGTAAATTATGATGGCAAAGCAGGAGAAAATGTCAAAACATTACACAGAAAACGGTCTCGTTTCTTTGAGCCAATTTACAAGTCCACAATAATCAATTATGATTTTGTTTCTGGAACAGGAAAG